>NZ_JBVVOL010000005.1:0-176216 GCF_055810895.1 Formivibrio sp. oc-25
CTCAGTGCCGGCAGCGAATCCACCGACTGGTTCCACGTCACCGCGCACAGACCAAAGCCGTAATAGATCATGAACAGACTGATCAGAATCATCAGCGCATTCACGGCATGCGCCAGTACCCGTTGTGTCCCCCCGGACAAACGCTCTACCAGCATCATCACCGCAATATGGCCGCCGGCACGATAGCTCGCCGCCGCACCAAAGAAGGTAAAGATCACCATGCACAGAATCGCTACCGGTTCCGGCCAGGCCGAACCCGTCCCCAGCACCTTGCGTGCATACACCCCCCACGGAATCACTGTCGACATGATGATGATCGACAACCCGGAGATCCAGATACAGAGCCGATAGACCACGTCCATCGCCTTCAGATAACTTTGCATTACTTGTTTTCCTCTCCACCAAACGAACCAGCCCGCCTGCATTGCTTCTGTAATGACTGGCAATGCCTACATCCAGACCAGATGGATAGCCCCCGCTCCCATCTGATTGGCCGGTTCGGCTGGATCAATTCCAAAAGACAGGGGCGAGCTGTGCCCGCCCCTGCAGGTGCTACAGCCGACTTACTTGACGGCTTCGATACGCTTCATCAGATCGGCGTACTGGGCACCATGCTTGGCACGTACCGGTGCGGTCAGGTCATAGAAGGCCTTCTTGTCAGTTTCAATAACCGTGACACCATCCTTCTTCATCTGGGCGCGCATTTCAGCAACCTTGGCATCCCACAGCTTGCGTTGCTCCAGCTGGGTTTCCTTCGACAGCTTCTTGATCAGTTCCTGATCTTCCTTGGACAGCTTGCTCCAGGAGGTCTTGGAGAAAGCAAAGATTTCCGGAATACTCAGGTGTCCAGTCAGCGTGTAGTACTTGGCGACAGTGTGATGGTTCGAAGTGATATAGCTCGGTTCGTTGTTTTCAGCGCCATCTACCACGCCAGTCTGCAGTGCGCTGTACAGTTCACCGTATGGGATCGAGATGCCATTGCCACCCATGGCGTTCATGGTATCCACGAACAACGGGTTGCCCATCATGCGGATCTTCTGACCCTTCAGATCAGCCGGGGTCTTCACCGGCTTCTTGGTGTACAGGTTACGCGTACCGCCATCCATCCAGCCCAGACCCACCAGACCAGCCGAGCTGTTGGTGACCTTTTGCAGGATCTCGTCGCCGATCGGGCCGTCGATCACCTTGCGCATGTGTGCTTCATCACGGAATACGAACGGCATGTTGAACACGTTCACATCCGGTACCACCGGGCCTACGGCACCCAGCGAAATACGCACAATCTGCAAAGCGCCAACCTGGGCTTGCTCGATCATTTCCTTTTCGCCGCCCAGAGCACCGGCCGGGAATACCTTGATCGACAAGCGGCCCTTGGTGGCAGCTTCGAGCTTTTTGCCCATGTTCTGCATGGCCACCACGTTCGGATAGCCTTCCGGATGCACGTCGGCAGCCTTGAAGGTTTCTGCCATGACAGTCACGCTGGCACCTGCGAACAGGGCTGCGCTGCATACGCTCAGAATGGTTTTGCGAAATGACATGCGACTTTCTCCTCTTAAAATTAAATTGCAGCTTTCGCCACAACAAAATATCCGGACTAGCCAGATAAAACCGCATCAGTTGATTCGATACAAACCAGAATCAACCTACTATAAAAAGTCAGTGCCTCTTTGAGCCAGTTGAGGGACGTAACTTTTTACATCGTGCAAAGAATCTCTCTCGGCCCCAAAACCGTCCAATACATTTTGGAATGCCTCGCCATACCTTTTTAGCATGCCCAAGCAAAAACAAAACAATATTGTGAGGTCAAGTTTGAATGAAGTGATACGCATACCCTCGCTACCAAACAAGAAAACCACCTCGCGGTAGTCTTCTTCGGGAAATTTGACCGAGAAATGGGCGCCTCGAAAAGTCACCAGAAGCTGCTGAAACGGACTGGAAAGGCTCACGAAAAATCCGTTGCATATCAACAACACCAGCAGAAATCAAGCAAGAAACTGGCTCTGCACTTTAACGACATAGTTGGCGTTTCGAAGCAGTCAAATGCCTCATCGCCATCAATGCAAATTGGTCAGCAACTTTTCGATCTGCTCGACATCACCGGTTCGTTCAAGGTAGGCATGCGGCGACTCCCCACCCAACTCCTCGCAATCCTTATCCATCCAGCTGTCGATGGCACTTTGATCGTTGCAAAACGCGTTTTGAACCAACTGGATGAAATGTCCAAAACGATGAACCTGCGCGGTAGAAATCGGTTCGGTTACGCGCAGCCACGGGCCAAGCACTTCCTGCAGGCAACGCTCGCACAGATCCAGCCTTAACAACTTGCCGTCCCCGAATATCGAGCTACTCCCACACAACTTGTCAATCGAAATGGACTCCCGGAACTGTGCAGACCCAGCAGGCATGGCACATCCGCAGCGATCACAGGTTGCGCCTGAAACGGCCAGGATATATTCACCCGAGGAATACAAACTTTTCATGATTTACACACAGTAGACGTAGCAGATCAGGCTGTCGCGTTCCAAAGCCTGGACCGAAATTTTCGCAAGTATCCTTGGGTGCCCAATCACGATCCAATACCTTTTTCAGGCAAGGCCAATACTTTTTTGGCATGCCGAATTCTCCTCAAAACACAGCAAATTACATGCTGTCGCATTAGAATTGGCGAAGTTTAAAATCGGTTAATAGACCAGAACATGGACACATTCCAGGCCATCCCCATGCTGCGCGTTGTCTTGCCCCAAGATCTCGCGGCTGAAGAAGTAAAGTGGTATGCGTTCGACGATAAGCAGCAACTGCATGATCAAGGGTGTTGTGCAATTCAGAACCTGCCGGCACACAAGATGGCGCAGTTGATACTGCCAGCCAGCGTGGTAAGCGGGTACATCATTCCGGCACCGAATCAGCGCGGGCGACATCAATCTGCCTTGATTGACCAGATGCTGGAAGACATTCTGCTCGATTCGAGGGAAGACACGCATGTTCTGCCTGCCAAGCCGGAACAAGGCCGGCAATGCGTGTGGCTATGCAACAAGCATTGGCTTGCAGCCTGGCTATCACGCTGGGATAAGTTTTCAAAAGCGCTGATCAAGGCCTATGCGATCCATGATCTTCTCCCGGTTACGGCGCAGCCTGTTTCTGCCCGGACAGTAGAAGGCCACATCTTCCGACTTCCGGATGGGCAAACCGGTCTTCTGGAAGATTTTGCGCTGGTGGAAGCTTTGGCTGGTGCGCCTGTTTTGCAAATCGAGAAACTGTTTGAAAGAGCTGTCGCCAATGACGCCGTAAATTTTCTGGCGGGTCTTGGCACAGCGAACGCCCTCGAATCCCTCACGCCCGCCCGATTGCGGCGTTCCGCCTGGCTCGCAGGCGCAGTGTGCGCCACGCTCATGCTCGCCACGGTCTTGCAGTGGCAGCGCCTGGCCCAGCGCGAACAGCAACTCCGCGACGGCATCCGCCAGACCTTCGCCGCCGCCTTCCCCGGCATCCCCATCGTCGACCCTTACCTGCAATGGCAAAGCCTGACCCAGGCCGGCAAGCCGCAAGCCCAGGCCGATGCCCTGGATCAGTTAGTGCAACTGGCCAGCCAGCTACCCGCAGTGCGCCCACGCAGCGCCGACGTGCGTGATGGCCAGGCACGCCTGCTCCTGACCGAATCCGATCTCGTCACCGCCCGCGCGCAATTGCAACAGCAAGGTCTGCCCTTCACCGTTGCCCCGGCCGAAGCGGGGTTTGTCCGCCTCGACATCCCGCTTGCCCGCCGCTGACAGGAGCTCCTCATGCAACAGCATTTCATCCGATTCTGGCAGCAGCGCTCTTCCAGCGAACGCAAGTTGCTGCTGGGCTGGGCGGTAATCATGGCCGCCACCCTGTTTTATTTTGCCGTGGCCGCCCCCCTCTCCAGCCGCCTGCAGCGGCTGGAGCGCAGCATTCCGCAACTGGAAGCGCAACACCTCGCCATGCGCGCCCTGCCCCCCCGTACGGGTGCCCGCCCGGCAACCGGCATTGCGCCCAGCACTGATCTGCGTTCGGCAGTTTTTGAATTTTTGAGCCAGCAGCAGCTCAGCGCCGATGTGCGATCACTTTCGGCGACTCGCGTCGAGCTGCGCTTGCCCGCCTTGCCCAGCGAACGCGCCCTGACTCTGCTGCAACAGGTGCGCGAGCAGACCAGCGCCCGCGTTGTCGTCATCAGCCTCAAGCCCGGCACAAGCGCTGGCACTGTCCAGGTCGTCGCTGAAATGGAACGCCAGCCATGAGCCGTAAAACCGTTCTGCTCGCCATCGGCGGCGGCCTGCTCTTCGCCGGTTTTGCCTTGATCCGCCTGCCTGCAGCCCTGCTGGCCAAGGGGTTGCCCGCAGACATCCGGCTGGAAGCGTGCGAGGGCACGCTCTGGCAGGGGCGCGCCGCGGCATTGGGTATCCGTGGTCAGGTCGTCCAGCAGGCGCTGCGCTGGCAGTTTTCACCACGCCAGCTCTGGCAAGGCCAGTTGCGCTGGGACGTGCACGGCAGCTTCGGCCAAATCCCCAGCCAACTTACCCTCGTCGCCGGCCCGACCCGCGTCAGCCTGCAGGCGGTCGCACTGACCTTGCCCGCTGGCCCCCTGCTGGGCCTGCACCCCAAGCTCCAGCCGCTCAAACTGGGGGGGATACTGCAGCTCAACAGCCCACGCCTGGCGCTGGATAGCCCGTCCTCGCTTGATGGTCAGTTACGGGACCTGTTCTCGCCGCTGGCACCCACTTCCGGCACACTCGGCAGTTATCGCTTCACCCTTTCCCACCAGCCCGGTCAGGCTGGGACCTGGCAAGTTTCACCGCAGCAAGGCAGCCTTGCCATTCGCGGCAATGGCCAGCTTGATCTAACCCGGGCATCGGTGCGAGGCACCCTTTCCCTCGTACCGCAAGGGAAAGCGCTCGATAGTCTCAAGCCACTGCTGGCCACCCTACCCAGCCAGAACGGGGCCTATACCCTGAGTTTCTAAGTATCTTCCTCGTTCCCCACGGCCGGCCGGCTCATCAGGCTGGCC
The DNA here is from genome assembly GCF_055810895.1 of Formivibrio sp. oc-25. NCBI lineage: Bacteria > Pseudomonadati > Pseudomonadota > Betaproteobacteria > Neisseriales > Chitinibacteraceae > Formivibrio > Formivibrio sp. oc-25. The sequence goes on from NZ_JBVVOL010000005.1 coordinate 5,024, forward strand.
ACTTTGTTTTTCGCCACCCCAACCGCATCCAATCCCGACTATTGAAGTATGGTTTTATCAATCGGCGCGATTGATAAAATATTAAACCCTGTATTTTCAATGCATTACGATTTTTTAGTAGTTAACTACGCCAAAGATACGTGAATGATTACATCAAGAATTGGTAGTTTTACGTATCAATTCATCCCGTAAATTGGTAACTTTGTTTCACGGCAAACGAGCCGGAACCTACCAGGAGAAACATCATGATCGACGCAGCCTTCATCATCAGCATCGCCCCCGTTGCCATCCCCGCCGCCGCAGGCCTCGTCAGCGCCGGTGTCATCGGTATCGCCGAAAAGCTGCTGCCCAGCGACGAGAAGTAAGCCACTCCCGTCACCACACGCACAACATCAACACTGGAATACGGAGAAACACCATGGAAAGCCTCATCATCAGCATCGCCTCTTTCGCTGCCCCGGTTGCCCTGAGCATCGCCAGCATCGGCGCCGCCGCCATCGCTGAAAAAGTCGCCGGTAAAGACGAAGCCTGATTTTTATTGATTGATAGTTAGGAGAACCATCATGTTTGACGATTTTTTTGCTTTTCTGGAATTGAACAACCTGCTATCCAATGAAGTGATCGAAGACATCATCACGACCGAAGAGTAATTCTGACTACCGACCGCCATCCTGCGGATCGGATACAGGTGACCCATGCACCAGACAACGCCACCCTATCCCCCGGGCGCGCACTGATCTCTCAGGCGCGCCTTTTTGTTTCTGGCTAATCCTCGCGCGTAACGCGCAGGATCTCGTCGATCGTCGTCTCCCCCGCCACCACCCGCGCAAAGCCATCCTGGCGCAGGCTCACCATGCCCTGCCCGCTGGCATGATTGCGCAGGTCCTGCTCGTTGCCGCCCTGATGGATCAGCCCGCGCAGCGTTTCATCCACGCTCAATAATTCATAGATGCCGGTCCGGCCACGATAGCCGGTGTGGTTGCACACCGGGCAACCCACCGCCCGATACAGCGTGAGCGGGGCCGGATGATTCAAAAGGGTTTGCTCCTCGGCATCGGCGATATAGGCTTCGCGGCAATCCGGGCACAGTCTGCGGGCCAGGCGTTGCGCCAGCACGCCGATGGTGGACGAGGCCAGCAGAAACGGTTCGATGCCCATGTCGACCAGCCGGGTGATGGCGCTCGGCGCGTCGTTGGTGTGCAGCGTGGCCAATACCAGATGGCCGGTGAGCGAGGCCTGCACGGCAATCTGCGCCGTTTCCAGGTCGCGGATTTCGCCGATCATGATCACGTCCGGGTCCTGGCGCAGGATGGCGCGCAAGGCGCGGGCGAAGCTCATGTCGATGCGCGGGTTGACCTGGGTCTGGCCGACGCCGTCGAGTTCATATTCGATCGGGTCTTCCACCGTCATGATGTTGCAGGCGTGCGCATCCATCTGCGCAAGCGCCGCATACAGCGTGGTGGTCTTGCCCGAGCCCGTCGGGCCGGTCACGAGCAGGATGCCGTGCGGCTGCGCCAGCAGGTGTTGCAGGCGTTGTAATGTCGGGGTGGGCATGCCGAGTTTGGCCAGGTCGAGCCGGCCGGCGGACTTATCCAAGAGGCGCAGCACCACGCGTTCGCCGTGGCCAGTCGGTAGCGTGGAGACACGCACGTCGACCGGGCGCCCGGCGATGCGCAGCGTCATGCGGCCATCTTGCGGCAGGCGTTTCTCGGCAATGTCGAGTCCGGCCATGACTTTTACGCGCGAGACGATCGCGGCATGCAGGCCGCGCTTGGGTTCGACGATATCGCGCAGTTGGCCATCGACGCGGAAGCGCACAGTGGCGCGCGTTTCGAACAGTTCGAAGTGGATGTCGGAGGCATTCTCGCGCAGCGCTTCGGTCAGCAGGGTGTTGATCAGGCGGATGACCGGGGCATCTTCTTCGGCTTCGAGCAGGTCTTCGATATCGGGCATTTCTTCCAGCAGACGCGCCAGATCGGCCGATTCCTCAAGATCGTCGACCATGCTGGCGGCACGCCGTGCCGGGTCGTTGAAGGCTTCGGTCAAGCGGGCCTGGAATACGTCCGCCTCAAGCACTTCCAGCTGCAGCGGGCCTGGCGCCACCCGGCGCAGTTCGGCCAGCGCAGCCAGGTTGCCGCCCCGGCGCAAACACACCTGCAGCACGTCGCCCGAGCGCCCCAGATCGAACACGCCATGATCGCGTGCCCAGGCATAGCTCACCAGACGCTCGCTCACGGCTGGCCTCCGGTGGTGGGGGTGGGCGATGCAGCGGCCGGCGGGGTCGATGGGGTCTGGGCCGGCGGGATCGTGGCCTCGGCCGGGGCTGGCAGCGTCACGGCGGGCAGGTCCGGCAGCAGCAGGCGCTTCTCCGGCCGGAAGCCGGCCTGCTCGGCGCGCAGGTACTGGTAACGCTCATTGCTCAAGGCGGCGGTGGCCTGGCTGTCGCGCAGGATGCGCGGGCGCAGGAACACCATCAGGTTGGTCTTCTCGCTGCTGCGCGATTCATAGCGGAACAGCTGGCCCAGCCACGGGATATCGCCCAGCAGCGGCACCTTGTTCTGGCTCAGGCTGACATTCTCCTGGATCAGGCCGCCCAGCACGATGGTCTGGTTGTCGTCCACCAGCACCTTGGTATCGATGGTGCGTACCTTGGTGGCAATGCCGGCGCCGCCGGTGCTGACCGTACTGTCGATACCCGACACTTCCTGCGAGACGTTCAGCGTGATGGTGCCGCCATCGGATACCTGCGGTTTGACCTTGAGCTTGATGCCGACATCCTTGCGTTCGACCGTGGTAAACGGGTTGGTCGAGCCGCTGCTGGAGGTGGTATACGAGCCGGTGACGATCGGGATGTTCTGCCCGACGGTGATGCTGGCTTCTTCGTTGTCGAGCATCAGCAGGTTCGGCGTGGACAGCACGTTGCCATCGCCCGAGGATTCAATCGCGGCAGCGAGCAGGCCGAGCGAGGCGGTGCCATCGGTGGGGTCGCCGTTGAAGATGCCCAGGTAGCTGCCGGTCGGGATCGACAGGCTGCCGGACTGGAAGCCGGAATACAGCGTGGCCAGATTGGTGCTGGTCGAGGAGATCGCCGACAGGATGCCGCCGCCGAGCTTGTCGTTACCACCGGCCGCGACCCATTGCACACCCAGCTCGCCAGCCTTGGACAGGTTGACTTCGGCAATCACGGCTTCGACGTAGACCTGGGCGCGGCGCACGTCGAGCCGGTCGATCACGCCACGCAGGTTCTGGTAGAGGTGATCGGGGGCGGTAATGATCAGCGAGTTGGTCATGCTGTCGGCCTGGATCAGCACGCTGGCGCCACCGATGGTGACACTGGCGGCGCTGCTGCCGGCGTTGTTGCTGTTACTGCTGCTGGTGTTGCTACCCGTACTTGAGCTGGTGGTACTTGAGCTGGTCGAACTGGTGGCGCTGCTGCTGACCGGGGTCATGCTGCTGCTTGCGGTGTTGCTGCCCTGTCCGGTCAGGATGCCCTTGAGCGTGCCGGCCAGGCGGGTGGCTTCGGCATTGCGCAGGTAGATCACGTGGATATTGCTGTCCGAGGCGCCGGGGCGATCAAGGCTCTCGACCAGGGCGCGGATCTGTTTGCTGTGGGCCTCGGCTTCGCTGCGCACCAGCAGCTGGTTGCTGCGCACATCGGCCATGACGATGGTGCGTTTCACGCCTTCGGGCGGGTTGGACGCCGACTGCACCCCTTGCACATACACTTCCGGCAGCAGGCTGCCCAGGGTCTGGGCAATGGCCTGGGCCGAGCCGTGCTTGAGCGGCAGGGCGAAGAATTCGCTGTCGGCCGGTTGGTCGATGCTGTCGATCACGCGGTTGATGCGGGCGATGTTCTCGGCATAGTCGATTACCACCAGCGTGTTGCCGGCGGCATAGGCATTCAGGATATTGTTGGGCGAGACCAGCGGTTTGAGCACCCCCACCAGCTGGCTGGCCGATTGGAACTTGAGCGGGTAGACCTGGGTCAGGATGCGCTCGCCGCTGGCACGCTCGCCCTTGGCCAGCACCGGTCCGCCCTGGCTCTTGGCTTCGGCCTCGGGCATGACTTTGACCACGCCGTTGCCTTCCACCACGGCGATCCCCTGCTGACGCAGCGCCGAGAGCAGGATCGGGTAGACCAGCTCACGCGCAACCGGCTGGTGCGACACGATATTGACCGTGCCCTTCACCTTCGGGTCGATCACGAAGTTCTTGCCGGTCAGTGCACCGGCGGCCTTGATCGCCGATTCGATATCCGAGTTCACAAAGTTGAGGGTGACCTTCTCCTCGGCTGCCCACACGGCAGAAACGGACAGGGCCAGGCAGGCTGCGGCCAAACGGGTACGTTTAAAAAATGTCATGGCTGGATCTTGTAGGGCAGGGTTTGCAGGGAACCATCGCGCAAGACCGACAGTTCAACGGAGGGTTGCTGGCTCAGCAGGTGGTACAGCAGCGAGATATCCGACAACTGCTGAATGGCTTTGCCGTTGGCGGCGCGGATCACGTCGCCCCGGCGCAGCTTGAGGGCACGCATCAGGGGTTGCTGGCCCAGGTCTTCGATCAGGATGCCGCCCTCGCGGTAGGAGGCCAGTCCGCGGCCCCAGTCCGCCAGATTGCCGCCTTGCATCAGGCCGGACAGCTGGCCGCGCGTGAGCCGGGCAACCGGGGTGGATTTGCTCGGGGCTATCGACGGTTTGGCAGCAGGCGTCACCACCACCGAGGCGGTCGAACTGGCGTTCTGCCCTTCCAGCAGCACGCGTTGGCGCTGGCCATTGCGTTCGATTTCCACTGCACTGGCGGTAATGCTGACCACGCGATTGCCTGGGCGGACTTCTTCGCCCACCCGCACCGCAACCGTGCTGGCCGGCCCGAGATTGAGCAGCGCCACCCCGCGCGCGCCCGACACCACGGCCAGCAGTTTCAGGTCGGTCACCGTTTCGGTGACGGCTTCGGGCGCGGCAAACCAGCCTTGCAGCGCATCGATCGAGGCACCCTGGGCGGTCGGCGCGGCGGCCGGCAAGGTCAGATTGCCCGGCTGCGCCCGCGGCAGCACCGGCCACCAGATCAGCCCGGCCACTTGCCACAGCAGCAGCAACAGCAGCATGCCCTCCAGGCCGCCCGGCAAATAACGCAAGGCCTTCACAACAGCAGTGGGGAGTTTCACGTTCTCATCAAACCTTCAAAGTTGTTCAACCCGGAACCTTCATCACATCCGGCGCCATAAACAGGCATGGCGCCGGGTATCCGTTTTATATTGCTCATGCACACGCAAGTACACCCCATCCCCCTGCAAGGCCGCCGAGTGCGCGGAGGGAGACCCAGGCTCCCGACCAAACGAGGGTAGCGCGGAGCGTCGGCCACCCGGGGTCGCCTTCTTTTGGTTTCTTTTCTTGGCGAAACAAGAAAAGAAACTCACCCGCCGGGGTGAACTCCCGGCCAATCCCGGCAGGCCACATCAACAGCGCCCTCTCCCCACCCCTCTCCCGCAAGCGGGCGAGGGAGTCCATCCACCTCGTTCATCCTGCCATCTGCCCGCGTCGTATCCATACCACCTCGGGCGATTGACTGCCCTCGCGCTTGAGCAGCGCCTGGTAGCGCAGCCGTACCCGGCCATACGCCACATCGACTTCCGCCATAAAAAAACTGCTGCGCACCGTGCCGGCACTGCTGCTGATCTGGCTGCGCGCCCCTTGCGGCACCGCCTGCACAAACGCGTCGGTCGAAGCAAAATGGCTCCCGCTGCGCTGGTTCACCACCTGCGCCGCATCACTGTTGCTCAGGCCCGGAAACACGGCCGACAGCACATCTGCACTGGCGAAGTTGACATTCAACCGCGTCGCCTGCGGCAGAATCACCGCCACGTCCTGCAGCCGCTGCCGGGTCGGGGCATCGAATCCGGGCAAGGCCGCCAGGTCCGCCAGATCGCCGTACGGGAAGGCCACCGTGATGCCGGCGTCCTTGCGTGCGTCAATCTCTGCCCGTAAAGCCTTGTCCAGCACCGTGGCCAGACCGGGGTTCAGGCCGATATTGGCCAGCAGCCGCGCAAACCCTTTGATGCCGGCAGCATCGACCTGCTCGCCCGTTTGCAGATTGGCCAGATTGAACAGGCCCTGCATTTCGATGATGCGTCCGCTCACTTCACCCGCTTCGGCATTGACCGCCGGAATCGGGATCGTCCACGCTTCCTGCAAGTGGTCGACCTGATTCTTGCGGCCGTCATCGCGCAAGGTCAGGCGTGCCAGGTCGATGGCACCCAGGGCCAGCAACTGCGCACTGGCCAGGTCCTGCCGGTTCTGCGCCCGGTTCAGCCACAGGTTGGTGCGCGAGACCAGCGTGATCGCCAGGGCGGCCACCAGCGCCGAGACCAGCAAGGCGCTGATCAGAGCCACGCCGCGCTGCGCCAGTCGAAGGGATCGGTGCGGGCTCATGGCAGTGCAAAGATCCGTTCAAACTCGCCCTGCCCGCGCAGACGCAGGCGCAGACGTACCGCTTGCGGGCGCTGCGGCTGGCCGGACACCGGCCATTGCGCGCGCCAGGCCTGTTGCGCATCCAGCAGGGCGAATTCGCACTGCTCGACCTGATCGAGCAGGCGGTACACCTTGTATTGCTCGCCTTGCCACAGCAGCAACTCCAGGCGCTGGCCGTTCAGCCGGTAGGCCAGGCGCAGCAGCGGGCGCTGGCCGTCGAAGCGGATCAGCTCCAGCAAGGGCATGCCGTCGCGCCGGCCGTAAAACAGCGGCGGGTGCAGCGTGCCGCTGCCATCGCGCTTCGATTGCGGCGCCATCTGCACGATGTCCGTTTCCATGCGATCGAGCACCAGTTCCAGTTCGCGCCAGTCGCGGATCTCCTGATCCAGCCGCACCTTGTGCTGGCTCATGGCATCCAGCCCGCGATAGGCCAGCGCGCCGACGACGGCAAACACCGCCAGCGCCACCAGGATCTCGAGCAGGGTAAACCCGCGCTCAGTGCCGGGCGACATACGCCACCTGTTTCGCCACCGCATGCTGCTTGTCGGCCGGCAGGAACACTTTGACTTCCACCCGCCGAAAGCTGTAATTCGGGGTGATGCCCACTTCCTGGCGCCAGATAAAAGCCTGATGGCCCTGCGTGGCCTCGCCTTCCTTCGCCCCCAGATCCGGAAACTGCCGGTAGGCGATCATCTGCTGCAGCACATTGCTGGCCACCCAGTTGGCGGCGGTACGGGCTTTAAGGTCGATCACCGCATCGGTCGTCAGTGCGGCGGCGCGCAATCCGGCCGTGAGGGCAATCGCCAGCACCGCCAGTGCCACCAGCGTTTCGATCAGGGTAAAGCCCTGCTCACGGACGTGCGGCATCGCTGACCTCGATCCGGCCCATGACATCGGCCTGCAGCCAGCGTCGCGCGTCGCCTGCGGCCAGCTCCACGCCGAACGGGTCGACCACGCCATCCGGTGGCAGCACGATGCGCTCGCCCAGCGCTTGCGCCTGATCGTTGACGCGCTGCGATTGCCAGCGCACGCCATCGGCCAGTTTGCCGGCGCGCAGGCCCGCCTCGGCCGGCAGGCCCACCCACTGCCCCTGGGAGCCGTGGTTATGCCACAACTGGTAGCCCTGGCCATCGCTGGAGATCGCCACATGCTGCCCGCTGAAGACGGCTTCATCGCGTGCGGCTTCCAGCACCGCCGCCAGGTCTTCGGCGGCACGCTCGACCTTGTGCTGATCGGACGTCCCCAGCCTGACCACGACCAGGCTGCTGATCACGCCGATGATCGCCAGCACCACCAGGATTTCGATCAGGGTGAAACCCAGGCTCGCTGGCGATGCCTTGCAGAACCTGTTCATGGCCTGTTGCGAGACATTACAGGCCGGCCGAGCTGATATCGGCGTCATACCCTTCCCCGCCGGCCTGGCCATCGGCCCCGTAGCTCAGCACTTCCATCTCGCCCTTCAGCCCCGGGATCAGGTAAACATAGCCGTTACCCCACGGGTCTTGCGGTGCCTTCTCCAGGTAGCCGCCGGTCTTCCAGTTCTGCGGCACCGGTTCGCTCGCCGGTTTCTCCATCAAGGCCTTCAGCCCTTGCTCCGCGCTCGGGTAGCGCCCGTTATCCAGCTTGTACAGCTTCAGCGCCGCGATAATCGCGCCAATATCCTGCTTGGCCGCCACCACCCGCGCATCATTGGGCCGGTCCGTGATCTTGGGCACCACCAGCGCGCCCAGAATCGCCAGGATCGAGACCACGACAAGAATCTCGATCAGCGTAAATCCAGTTTGTTGTTTCATTGATTTCTCCTCAAACCACGTCTTGTCACTTCACTAATTGGTTCATTTCGAACACCGGCAACAGTATCGCCAGCACAATCCCCAGCACCACCGCGCCCATCAGCAACACCACCGCCGGGCCCAGCAAGGCGGTAAACGTCTGCACGCGCCGGCTCAATTCCCTCGCCTGTTCGTCTGCGGCCCGCTCCAGCATCTGCGCCAGCCGCCCGGTGGCTTCGCCACTGGCCACCAGATACACCAGCACCGGCGGAAAACCGCCCACAGCCTTCAGCGCACGGGACAGCGGTACGCCTTCGCGCACCTGCCGTGCCACCTCATCCAAGCCACGCTGCATCGGCAGGCTGCTCATCACCCCGACTGCGGCGCTCATGGCATTGAGCAAGGGCACGCCGGCACCGACCAGAATCGACAGGGTGCTGGCAAAGCGCGCGGTGTTGGCGGCATGATCAAACCGCCCGAGCAAGGGCAGACGCAGGCGCCAGGCGTGTACCTGGAAGCGCACGACGGGCAGGCGCAGCGCCTGGCTGAAACCGATGCCGGCCAGCAGCAGGCTCAACAGGCCCCAGCCGCCCCATTGGGCAAAGAAGCCGCTGACGCCCAGCAACAGGCGTGTCAGCAGCGGTAGCGTCTGCTTGGCCGAGGCGAAGACCTGCACCATCTGCGGCACTACCCAGGTCATCATGCCGGCCACCACCAGCAAGGAGACGCCCAGCACCACTGCCGGGTAGATGAAGGCCAGCCCGACCTGCGTGGCCAGTTCGCCGCGGGCTTCGAGGTAACTCGCCAGGCGTTGCATCACCGTACCCAGTCGGCCAGACTCTTCGCCGGCCCGGATCAGGATGCGATAAAACGGTGGGAAAATTTTAGGGAAACGTGCCATGGCGGCCGAAAGCGGCACGCCTTCGGCAATCTGGCTGCGCAAGGACTGCAGCAGGCGGCGCTCGACATCCTGCGCGCTTTGCTCAGCAAGGATCGCCAGCACTTCATCAATGGTCAGCCCGGCATCAAGCAGTGCCGAAAACTGGCGCGTGAGCACCGTCAGCGCCGCACGCCCCAGTCGCAAGCGTGGCTGCCGGGCAGTGGCCGCCGCATCGTCGAGCGCGGTGAGCGAGGTCGCCAGCAAGCCGCGTTCGCGCAACAGCGCCCGTGCCTGTCGCGCCGTCTCCGCCGTCAACTGGCCCGACTGGGGTGCCCCGCCCGATGCAGGTACTGCCTTGTAACGGAAATTTGCCATCGCCCTGATTCCGGATGCGCGCGTTCGGCTTGCCGCAAACGCTCAGGAAGCGGAAGGCTCGGTGAGACGGTAGTCCGCCTGCATCAACGTCCGCCGATTTTGCTCCCGGTACTCGCGCACCGTTTTAAGCAGTTCGATCAGCAACGGGGAAGTTTCATCGCGCCGATAGGCACAATGCAGATCGATCAACGGGCTACCCAGATCAGATACCAATGGCCGATATACCACATTGGGCAATTGCAGGTTTTGTACCGATTCCGGCACCAGCGAACTGCCAAACCCCCCGGCCACCATGACTGCGGCAGAGATCATGTCGGTTGCCTTCTGCACGAACACTGGTTCGTAACCCAAAGTCTTGAACATTGACTGCGTGGCCATCGCCACACTCGGGTCCTGTTCGCCGATCATGGATTCTTCGCGCAAATCAGCGGGAGTCAGGCTGGCTCGCTGCGCTAGCGGATTACGGGTATTCAAGGCCACCAGAATCGGCTCGCGGCAAACCAGTTCGGTCATCAATTCCGGCGATTCGGGCAAGTAGCGATCAAAAGCAATCAGGATACGACCTTGATGCAGCGCTTCGATCTGGCGCCCTTTCGGTCCGCTATGCAAGACGATTTTGACATCTGGATGCGATTCAACGAACTGGTTCAGGATGCGCGGGATGATATTGAGCATGGCTGAACCGAAAATACCGATATCAATCCGGCCAACCAAGCCCTTGCCAGCACGACGTGCCTGCTCAGTTGCAAGATCGACATGGGATTTGATATTTCTGGCATGGCTCAACAGCGCTTCGCCCGCTTGGGTCAACTCCACGCCCCAGTTGGTACGCGTAAACAGCCTGACATCCAGCTCCTCTTCCAGCGACTGGATGTGGCGGGTCAACGGTGGCTGGGAAATGTGCAATCTGGCCGCAGCGCGGCTAATGTTGCGCTCTTCGGCAACCACGATGAAATACTTGAGCTGACGGATGTCCATTTCCTGCGCCTCTCTCCTGAACAACTTGCCTGACCTGTTTTTATTGGCTTGCATGCGCATGCTCTGTAGTCAGTATTCGATGGCTATCATTATTTTTATGCCATGCAAAATCCAATACCATTTGGTATCGTACCTCATACCATCTAGGTATACCTGACACAAAAGCACCATACCTTTGTCAGCTCGAAAAAAAGCCCGCCTTGAACCAAGACGGGCGAGTAGCCAGATATTTCGCAGGGTCGCCGGAAACATCACGGCAGGCGGTGGTTGAGGAGGAACCGCTTATTTGTTGGACATGCATTGCACAGCAGCACGCATGTCGTTGCACACCAGCAATAATCGGTCAAACATCTTCTCGACATCCAATACCATTTTGCTTGATGGCCATACCCCAAAAGCATGGCATCACCCCGCGCATACCATGGAATATAGATAACAGCCATTCCAAAAATTGCATCGTTCAAACAAGCGAGAACATATCAACCGGCCACCTCGCCCAAGATGCCATTATCGATATATCATGGCAGCCACAACGAAAACACCAATTACAACAAAATACAAATTAAAGAGAAAGGTTCAAGACAATGAACTTGCGTCAAATTAAGTATTTCATCGCCGTAGCCGAAGAAAAAAACATCAGTCGCGCCGCTGAACGATTGCACATATCACAACCACCACTGAGTCGTCTGGTTCAAATACTGGAGGACGAATTAGGCACTCCCTTATTCAACCGAACCACTTGGGGAGTGGAACTGACACCTGCCGGCGAAGCATTTCTTTCGCATGCCAGGAAAATTCACTCGCTGATTGAACACACACGTGAAGACATCAGCAATATCGGCAAGCCGGATTGCAACAGTACAATTAATATTGGCCTGTATGGCACGGCAATGCTGACCGTTGTACCTAACATCATCAGCCTACTGGGAAAAACACACCCGGAAATCAATGTCGTACTGCACCACCAGTTGCGGGAACATCAGATAGAGTCATTGAAAAATGGCAAGATATTGGTGGCATTTGATCGCTATCTTGCCAAACATACCGATATCGCAACCATGGTTGCTTACAAGGAAAACATGCTTCTTGCTGTAAACAGGCTAAATCCCCTATCAAACAGGGAGTCAGTCAACTACAAAGAACTGGAAAATCTCCCCATGATCGGTCCGATAGATAATGAAGCCACCACCTTTATCGAAGAAAAGCATCGCAAGCTAGGCGTAAACATTAATTATGTACACCGTTCGACAGACATGATTTCCGGCACACAGATGGTCTCAAATAATTTTGGCTGCTCGGTTGTTCCAGAATCAATGCGTGTACTGAAACTGCCTGACGTAGTCTACATCCCGATCATATCTGAACCACCACAGACGATGGAATTGCATTGTGCCTACCTTGCAAATAACGACTCACCGCTACTAAAAATAATGATAGAAACCATCAATCAATACAGAAAAGAAAACAACAATATTTAGAACAGGATATTCAGCTATCGAACCGGCAAGGCAGCACCAATCTTCCAGCTTTCTGCCAATTTGTTCGATTTCCTAATTTGGGATGATGACATTTTTGCTGAAATTTCTTTCTGGATTTTGAGTGCATCAATATTTCCAGCCTTGCCGGAAAGACCGTACATCATATGAGCCACAGTCAGATCCTTAGCCACGCCCTTGCCTTCCCGATACATCAAGGCCAGATTGCTTAATGCAAATTTATGTCCCTGCTCGGCGGCCTTGCGCATCCAGTATGCCGCCTTGGGTGGATCTTCCTTGACGCCGTTACCACCATACATCACACCAAGATTGTACTGAGCGCCCACATCACCGCCATTTGCAGCCTTGGTCATCCACTCCTGCGCCAAGCCCATATCCAGCAGTGCACCTGCCTCACCAACGAGATGCATGTAACCCAGCATACCCTGCGCTTCCGGCACACCATTCTCGGCGGCCTTGCGGAACCACTGTGCACCCTTGGCCTGATCCTTCGCAACACCCTGGCCCAGGTAATACATTTTCCCGATCAGGTTTTGTGCCTTGCCATCCCCTTTTTCAGCCAAGGGCTGCAAGGTCTTCAATGCCACCGAATAATCGGCTTTGGCATAGGCAGTCAAGCCCTCGTTCAATCCAGCCTGGCTGTACGCTGAAACAAGCGATACAAACAATATTGGAACAACGATGCGAGTGGAGAAAGCCATGGTGTAAATCTCCAAAATATATCTTTGAAACTGATCCATACCCGGATACTCAAGCAACCTTACCCGGTGGCACAGACAGAAAAAGCGGATTCATGCAACCCCGCTTTTTGTCAAAGCAGGTATGAAACCTGTCCGGCCCATTCAAGCCGGACAGGTAGTGAAGCAGTTTTGCTTAGAAGCTGTTCATGCCGTACCCGAACTTGTACAACGCACCGTCGGATGTTTCGTCATAGCCAGGCACATCAGACATGTTCTCGTATACAGAACGATAGGTCTTCGGCAATGCGAACGGCAACTTGCCTTGAGGTGTGAACTTGCCGGACACAACTTCCATCATTGCCTTATCGGTTACACCGAAGGTTGCCATGATGGCCCCGGCATTCTTCAGGCCACTTTCATCGTCCATGACATACGGAGCACGGAAGTAGACACTCAGCACCACCTTGTCCCAACCACCAACTTCTGCAGCAATCGCCTTGATGTCGGCCAGTGTCGGATACATCGTGCGTGACGATTGTGCAGCCATGCCAGTAAAGGTGATATCGCCAATGTGCCACGGCAACGCGCCGCCGAAGAACAATGATGAGCTTTCCGCACAGGTTGTATTAATGGTCGGGTACATTACACAAGGGTCTTCACTTCCCCAAGTCTTGCCTGTAAGTGGGTTCAGATAAAGCGGATTAGCACCGGTATTCGTATCTTTACTGGCGTAGGCAGCACTTGCATCCTTGACCAGCACGCGGATCACTGCCACATCGTTACCAGCAGCACTCGGACGAGTTGTTGAGCCTGCAGTATAGTTGCCGTCGGTAACCGTATAGCCGTAGCCTTCAACCGTTGCCTTGTCCATCCCCATGGTGTAAACCTTGGCGCCCGATTGCAGCGGTAGAACCTTGGCCTTGTTATCAAGAAGGACGATCGACTTCTTCTGAATATCCAAGCCCTTGGCAACGCTCTCTGCCTTACCAATGACCGAGCTTGCTTGGCTGGCATCAACGTACGGATTCTCGAACAGACCAAGACGGAACTGCTCACGCAGCATGCGCTTCACCGCTTCGTCGACGCGGGCCTCACTGATCAATCCCTGATTCACCAGATTCGTGATCACGGAATTTTTGTTGAAGCCAGACAGGGTTTCTGTACCACCATTGATTGCAGCAGCAACGCGCTGGTCAACGGTTTTACCTTCCAAACCCCATGCTCGAGTTTCAATAACGCCCGTGTCGGAGTTCACATAACCGTTGAAGCCCAGCTTGCCGCGCAGAAGATCCGTCACGATCTGCTGCGAGAAAGCAAAGCCGACCTGGTCGTACTTGACCCCTTCATAGGTCACATTAATTGGAACACCGTAGTACGGCATGATCGATGACACACCGGCGTTGATCGCAGCGATGAACGGCTTGAGGTGATAACCAAAGTTGTTGCCCGGATAGACCTGATTCTTGCCAAACGAATAGTGCGGATCCATCCCCAGCTCTTGTGGGCCACCACCCGGGAAATGCTTCATGGTCATTGCAACAGCAGTCATGGGATTAATCGGACCGCCCTGCAGACCTTCGACCAGTGCCCGCATGATGTTGGCATTCAGATCAGCATCTTCAGTAAAGGTTTCATGAACACGATACCAGCGTGGTTCGGTCGCAAGGTCGGCCATATAGCCATACATTGCACGCAGACCGACTGCGTTGTATTCCGGCCCCATCACTTCGGAGAAAGTCTTGATTACCGACATGTCGCCAGTGGTAGCCTTGCCTTCCTTCAGGAACTGTTCGCCCAGCGCGGCAGCAGCGATACCTGCCTCTTTCGGGAACTGGGTAAATGCACCGGCACCAGCACCAATACCGAAGCGCGGATCAGCCTCAACATGGTTACGCGCGTTATCCTTGAAAACAGCCGGAATACCAAGGCGAGTACCTTCAGCCATGGCCTGGATCGCGTTGGAGAACTTGGCTAACTCCTGCGGAGTCACAACGAAGCCAGAACGGGCCAATGCACCTGTTGGGGAGTCACCAGAGTTACAGGTGGAGGCAGTAGCATTCGCCACCGAACGCAGGATAAAGCGATTCATCTTCTGTGTGCCGATAAACCCTACTGCAGTCGGAGTCACTTCACCGTGACATCCAGCATTCAGGGTATCGATCAGCATCATGCCGGCCTTTTCCTCGATCGTCATCTGGCTGATCAGGTTATCGACACGGGCATCGACTGGCTGGCGCCAGTCTTCATATACATCCAGACTACCGTTATTGTTCAGATCCTTGAACGACAAGCCATCCTTGGTAATCAACGGCTTGGCTGCGGTTCCATCTGGCAGTGTGGAATATTGTGAAGCATCTGCACGCAGCGCCACACCTTCTGCAAGACTCGCCGGCTGGCTGGTATACAGTGCCTGTGCGTTGGGATCTGCAGGTGTTGCTGCAGCGACATCACCATCGCCGCCACCACATGCGACCAGCATCGACCCGCTGGCCAATGCAAGAGCCATCGCAATCACGATCTTTTTGGGGGGATATTGCATCCTCATTCTCAAAACTCCTCCTGTCATTCCTCGGATAGCCAACCTGGTTAAAAGCTGGCCACATTTCCGTCAGAGTTGTAGTTACTAACTGACAGCAACATAATCATCAGGAGAAGTTCTGAACACATCCAATGCCATTTATATTTATCGGCATACCCAAATGGGAATGAGTAAAAATTATTCCTTTACATTCATAATGTTGAACAACATGAGCCAGCCACTACCACTCACATGGAATGCATTGGGCATGTAGACAACAGATCATGCGACAAGAAATTGAACGGCTTGCGGAGAAGTCGCTTCAGAAAAAAACCATGAACAATGCGTAGACTTGTGCGAGGGGATATCGCGGCTTTATTCCAGACAGCCAGGGCGATGGAGAGAACATCAAACTGATGGGGCTGCGACAGGCAGGCTCAACCCTTTTCCTGCCGCAAGACATTGACCACCACCCAGATCCAGTCACTGCCTTTTTCCAGTACGTTACCAATACTCACGTAAAAGGATTTGCCATGGGCACGTACCTGGTAAATGCGCGATTGACCATAATCTGCAGGTCGCATGATCAGGGTGTTAACCAGCGAATTGTCGATTTTATGCGGCAAGTACACTGCCATTCTGGCATCGGGCAGCTCGAACTGGCCACCGTAGCCAATCTCGGTAACGGTGATTTTATCCATCCGTTCTTCACCTTCTGCCAGCAGGGTAACACTGACGGGTGTGGAGGCGAGCACCTGAATACCCGCATACAGACGCTCTTCACTCAGCCGATTGATACGGCGCAACACAGCCACTTTCCAGCCATCTTCACGACTGGTACGCAACGCAACCAGAGCGCCCGGTCTGGCCCACTCATTCTTCTGGAAATCGAGCGTTGCACCCAATCCGCCAATGCTTTCGTTATCAACTTCCCAAGTCACCGCAGATTCGTTGTCGCGGGCCTGCAGTACATAAGGGGCATTTGCCTGCTTGGTACGGGTTCGACTCGAAACAAAACCATACAAGCGCATATCGACGATTTCGTCATAAGCAGCATGCAGTGAGCCATCCGTTGAGCTGTTCTGCTTGTTATGACGATCGTTGTCTTCCTTTACTGCGGCAAAGATGTTGTCCAGACCACGAAGCACATTGATCGATCGATTGACTTTGACGCGAGGATTGCGCGGAATCAGGGCATTGCGCATACCCATGCTCCAGAACGTATCCAGATGCCGGAGCAATTCGGCGACAGCGATCGAGGACAGCGTGGTTCCCAATCCAAGTGTTTTGGGCGATTCACCCGCATCCATGCATGCCAGCATTTTACGAACTTCACAAACCAGGCTTTCAATACCCCAGAAGCGATAGCCTTCCTCAGCGGATTGATGCGTGATTTTTTGCGGTCCGGAAGGATCATTGAGCGCAACGCGGTAATGATGGATATCCGGATTGAAGGTACGCTCCAGCTGCAACAGCTTTGACCAATTTTCCAGCCATTGATCAACCGCATAAATCTGGGCGACCGTCAGGTTATTGCTGGATAAGGTGGCAAGCATCAACATCTGCAGATATTCATCTGCACAGCTGCTGACCTGATCGGAAATTTCCCGGTAGAGATAGAGAGGATTACAGTCGAAACCGCCGATCTCCGCCAGCCGATAATACTGGCTGGCCTGCTTCCATAAGCGGGAAGGAACCTTTTCGAATCGAAAATAATGCCATTTTGTCTGGATTGCCACATAGCGCAGTGCGCGAGCAAGCATCAGTGACAGATCTTTTGCGCAGTTACTGGCAGGATCATCCTCTGCGCGGATAAAACACTCATACGCCTGAACCAGACAGGCACAAAAATCGCTCACTTCACGCCAGATTTTGCGCTCTGTCTCCTTGGGCATGCGCGGATTGGATACGTATTGGTAACACACCGCATCCAGCGCCGGTTGGACTACTGCATCGAGCCAGAGCAGGGATTCGAGCTCCTCCCGGGAGAATTGTCTTTCCGGCACGAAGTGGGCAGAGATTGCCTGCTGTACCTGCTGCAGTTGAGTTGCCGCATCCCTCTCACCCAGTGCATGCCACCAAGCCTGGCTAGCTTTGAGCCCTGCGAAAGGTGTTTTCTTGCGATTGAGCAAAGAGGAAATTCTGTCAAGCATCAGACATTACTCATATATGGTACTTGGAACCTGTTCATAATCCTGCGTCGATACCCTGCTCAAGGTCTCTCGCAACAGACTATGAGCAGGCGCTTACGGTGCTCCGGCAGTCGCTGTCTCCAATAACCAGGACTGGGCATCGTCAACATCTTCAAACACCTGTATTTCTGCCTCGGTGATCAGACGGGTCAGCCAGGCAGACCAAGTGACCCATTGGTCACTCGTTACAATAGCAATTTTCTCAATATCCTGACGATGTTCTTTTGAAAATCTTACCTCTTCCATAGCCATATCGATCGTATAGCCTGCCATTTCCCGTAGATCGAGCAGGATACGGACTGGCCCTTCGAAACGCGATGCATAAACAACGTGCTGCTCGAATTCACGAAAATCCTGCAGCGTGAATTCATCCAGGACAACAGCATGGTAATAGTTTTTTTCCTGAGCAAGGGTAATCATGGTGCACTCCTCTCCGTTGAAAAACTTGCCATCTGCATGATTCAGCATAGAAGCCGTCTGGCCGGTTTGACAGCATTTTGCGCCAGAGTATCCCGGGAAACCCGCGTTAACGTGCTTGCAGCATCAGGCGACGCATTTCCTTGACGGCCTGCTCCAGCCCAACGAAAACAGCACGACCAATGATGGCATGGCCAATATTGAGTTCGCTCAACTGCGGGATCGCAGCGACAGGCTGCACATTATGGTAATTCAGTCCATGACCGGCATTCACGATCAAACCCAGCGATGCGCCAAATTCGGCAGCCAAGCGCACGCGTCTGAATTCCGCATCCTGTTCAGCTGGGCTGGTGGCATCGGCATAGCGGCCGGTATGTATTTCGATTACCGGCGCACCGGCCCGCTGTGCCAGCGTGATCTGCTCCGGATCAGGATCGATGAAAATGGAAACACGGATTCCGGCAGCCATGAGTTTCTGCGTATATTCTGCGACCTGATCGTAGTAGCGTTTGACATCCAGACCGCCCTCCGTCGTCACCTCCTCGCGCCGCTCCGGCACGATACAGACATCGTGCGGCATGACATCCAGCGCATGGGCCAGCATTTCCGGGGTTAGCGCCATTTCCAGGTTCATGCGGGTCTGGATGACCGAGCGGATCAGCTTCACATCTTCATCGCGAATATGTCGCCGGTCTTCCCGCAGGTGCAGCGTGATGAGGTCTGCGCCTGCCTGTTCAGCCAATTGCGCAGCCAGAATCGGGCTGGGATACGCAGTCCCGCGCGCATTGCGCAGCGTTGCCACATGGTCGATATTGACACCAAGTTTGATCATGGTTTTCTTGTCCTAATTGGCCGTAAACGGCAAGCGTCAAAAGAACCTACAACTTCTGCAAATCCAGCAAAAGCTGCCGGGTATGCAGCAACTCATCGCCGAAGATGGCGGCAAACACCTGGCGCATCAGCGATTTTGCCTGCACCAAGGCTTTTTCATCTTCCAGTTCGCCCTGCGCGAACGCCAGCAGGAAATGTCCATCAAAAACTGGCAAATCGCTGCGTGGCGCTACAATCCCCTGCCCTGGCATGAATCCATAGGAGCACTCGGCCAGAACCATTTCGCCGCTGCTGGTTCGTGCCCAGTCCGGACCATAACCGGTTTCCTGCAGAAGTTGCCGCTCGAAATTGCGCAGCACACGTTCGATGGATGGGCCACTTCGACTGGCAAAAGCCAGATCACGCATCGCCTCATAATAAGCGGCAAACAGTTTGGCATGCGCCTCTTCCCGTGGCAGCAGGCGCAGCAGCAATTCATTCAGATAAAACCCGCACAACAGCGGCAATCCTGTTAATTGGGGAATTCCGCCCTGCCATTCTGCACTGTGCAGAGTCTTGACCTCGCCGGCACCAAACCAGGAAAGCACAACCGGCTGGAAACCCAGCAACACCGCCCGCAGCTGCGAGCCCGGTCGCTGCACGCCACGTGCCACCAGGGCAATCCGGCCATGATCACGGCTGAACACCTCGAGCAGCCGGCTGGTTTCCCGATACGGGTATTGATGCAGGATAAATGCCGGCTGGGCATCAATACGAGCAGTTTTGGGCTTGGCCACGAAAGATATGCAATGCGCTTATTCGTAACCAAATTGCCGGATCAGCCGGGTATCATCCGCCCAGCCGCTCTTCACCTTGACCCAGATTTCGAGGTGCACCTTGGCATCAAACAGTTTTTCCATATCCAGTCGTGCATCGGTGCCGATACGCTTGAGTTTTTCTCCATTCTTGCCGATCAGGATCGCTTTCTGGCTGTCGCGATCAACCAGTACGGCAGCATGGATACGGCGCAATTCCCGGCCATCCTTGAGCATTTCTTCTTCGAACTGCTCGATTTCAACCGTCATGGCATAGGGCAATTCATCGCCCAACAAGCGGAAAATCTTTTCCCGGATGATTTCGGCGGCCAGGAAACGCTCGTTGCGATCGGTAATCTGGTCTTCGTCAAATAAAGGCACCGATTCCGGCAGCAATGGTTCAACTGCCTGCATCAGCACGTCCAGTTTGAGTTTACGCTGGGCTGAAACCGGGACAATCGCGTGGAAGTCAAAGCGCTTGGACATCTGTTCGACAAAAGGCAACATGGCCGACTTATCCGCCAGTTCATCCATCTTGTTGATCACCAGCAAAACTGGTCGCGACTTGGGCAAGAGCTTGAGCACTTCCTCGTCCGCAGCGGTAAAGCGGCCCGCTTCCACCACAAACAGCACGACATCGACATCGGCCAACGTAGTGGTCACGCTGCGATTCATCGCCTGATTCAAGGCATTGCGATACTTGGTCTGAAAGCCCGGGGTATCGACAAAAACAAACTGTGCGGCATCGGTCGTCAATACACCGGTGATACGATGGCGCGTAGTCTGCGCCTTGCGCGAGGTGATGCTAAGCTTCTGGCCAATCAGATGATTCAACAAAGTTGATTTGCCGACATTGGGGCGGCCAACAATCGCTACAAAGCCACAGCGAAATTCTTCCGCGCCTACTTCTTCCAGTTCATTCATTTTTTCTTTCCTTTGCCGGGGTGGCGCGAAATCAGTAAACGCAGGGCTTCCGCCGCTGCCAGTTGTTCGGCGGCCCGACGACTCGGCCCTTCGGCTCGTGTCATGATCGATTCATCGGTCACGCAACAACTGACCTCGAAGATTTGATCCGGCGATTCGCCTTCCTGGCGCAAGATGGCATAAAGAGGCAGCGGATATTTGCGTGCCTGCAGCCATTCCTGCAATGCCGTTTTGGGATCTTTGGTCCCTACCTTTGGATCAATCGCCGCAATGCGTTCGGCAAACAAGCGGTTGACCACCTGTTCGACCGCTGCGAATCCGCCATCCAGCCAGATCGCACCCAGTACGGCTTCCAGCGCATCCGCCAGAATGGATGGGCGCTTGTGCCCACCGCTTTTTAATTCCCCTTCGCCCAGCGACAGGTATTCGCCAAGATTGAGCGATGTCGCTACTTGAGCCAAGGCATCCTGGCAGACCAATGACGCACGGGTACGCGAGAGCTCTCCTTCCGGCATCTGCGGAAAAGTCAGAAAAAGCGCGCGCGCCACCAGGGCATTGAGAATGCCGTCACCGACAAACTCGATGCGCTCGTTATGCAGGGAGGAAAAGCTTCTGTGGGTAAGCGCCTGCTTGAGTCGTTGGCGCTCCACAAATGAATAACCGAGCGCCTTTTCCAGGCGCTCGGCAGGCAATACAACAGACAATTTATTCCCCTACGGATTTGCCGGAAGACTCGTCGATATTGAAATCGAACAACAGGCTGACATTGGCAACGACCGGAACCACCTTTTCATACTGCACCGAAATCCGGGTTGTGCCACCAATCTGGGTAATCTGGAGATCTCTGGCATCCACATCGGTGATGTACCCAATTTCCGCACTTTTCGTAAATGATTCACGAATGGCAGCAGGCGGCACACCGGCACTTTCCTTGGCCAGCCGGGTAATGGTCGACTTGACGCTGAAATACTGCGTATAGGCCGGTACGACCTTGAAGCCGACGATTGCCGCGGCCGCAACGAATACGGCCACGATGATAAAGCCGAAAAACGACAAGCCTCGTTGTTGTTTCATGCGCTATCCCTTACTCGATGCTGGTTCCGATACGACCAGGCTGTCTGATATTAAGCCATACCAGAAATGCCTTGCCGACTACATACTTGTCAGGCACGAAGCCCCAGTAACGGCTATCGGCACTATGGTCACGATTGTCGCCCATCATGAAATAATGGCCCTGCGGTACCTTGCAGGTAAACCCGTCTTCATCATAGCGGCAATTTTCGCGATTCGGAAAATCAGAAATGCCCGACAGAATGAAAGGCGGCTGCTGCGGCACCTCCAGCACCTGATAACGATGCTTGCCGAATGTTTCCGTATATTGGCGATTGATAACCGGCTCGACACTTTGCTCGAAGTAAATATGCTCGCCGGCAGATTCGGTCTTGACCGGCTTGCCATTCACGGTCAGCCGCTTGCGATGATAGCTGACGGTATCGCCCGGCAATCCGACCACGCGCTTGATATAGCTGATCGAGGGATTTTCCGGATAGCTGAACACCATCACATCACCATGCTCCGGCTGGCCTAGCGGAATCATGACCTTGTTGCCGATCGGCGTGCGGACGCCGTAGGAAAACTTGTTGACCAGGATAAAGTCACCCACCACCAGCCCAGGACGCATCGAGGAAGATGGAATCTGGAACGGCTCTGCCACGAAGGATCGCAGCACGAAGACGACCAGAATAACCGGAAAGAAACTGCGGCCATATTCGACCCAATCCGGCGCCAGCGCTTCCTCACGTTTCTTGGCCCAGACAAAACGATCCAGCCCCCAGATCGCCCCCGATACCAGCACGAATACCAGCATGGCCGCCGCGATTGAAAAAAACTGCACCAACAGCACAAAGGCACCGATGACCACGGCCAGATAGCCATATTGCACCAACTGGGGCGGCTCATCGCCCTTGCGTGCCTGCTTGCTACCCATGCCGATCAATACCGGCCCGACGATCAATGCAGCAATGCCAATCAGCAACCAGTTATTCATGCAATTCCTTTATTTGTCAGAAACCTGCAGGATGGCAAGGAAGGCTTCCTGCGGAATCTCCACATTGCCAACCTGCTTCATCCGCTTCTTGCCTGCCTTCTGCTTTTCCAGCAACTTGCGCTTGCGGCTAATGTCGCCGCCATAGCACTTGGCCAGCACGTCCTTGCGCATCGCCTTGACGTTTTCCCGGGCAATGATGGTACTGCCAATTGCAGCCTGGATAGCCACGTCATACATCTGGCGCGGAATCAGTTCACGCATCTTGGCGACCAATTCACGACCACGATAGCGTGCCGACAGGGTATGGATGATCAATGACAAGGCATCGACCCGATCGCCGTTCACCAGCACATCGAGCTTGACCAGATCGGCCGCACGGAATTCCTTGAATTCGTAATCAAGCGAGGCATAGCCGCGGGATACGGATTTCAGCTTGTCGAAGAAATCCATCACCACTTCTGCCATTGGCAGATCGTAGGTCAGCATGACTTGACGGCCCATGTATTGCATATTGATCTGATTGCCACGCTTCTGATTACACAGGGTAATCACCGAACCGACGTAATCCTGCGGCACCAGAATCGTGGCAGTAATGATCGGCTCGCGGATCTCTTCGATTTTCTGGGATTCCGGCAGCTTGGATGGATTTTCCACTTCAAGGATGGTGCCATCGCGCATCACGACTTCATACACCACGGTCGGCGCCGTGGTGATGAGATCCATGTCGAACTCACGCTCCAGGCGTTCCTGCACGATTTCAAGATGCAAAAGGCCAAGAAAGCCACAACGGAAACCAAAACCCAGTGCCTGGGAGACTTCCGGTTCGTAATGCAGGCTGGCATCGTTGAGCTTGAGCTTTTCCAGGCTATCGCGCAGGTTTTCATAATCGTGGCTCTCCACCGGGTAGAGGCCAGCGAACACCTGGGATTTCACCTCCTTGAAGCCTGGCAGTGATTCGGATGCCGGCTTTTGCACCAGCGTGATCGTATCCCCGACCTTGGCACTGGCGATTTCCTTGATACCGGCAATCACAAAGCCCACTTCGCCCGCGCGCAGCACTTCACGCTGTACGGATTTCGGCGTGAACACACCGACCTGCTCACACAGATGCTGCGCCTTGGTGGACATGAACAGGATCTTGTCCTTCGGACGAAGCTCACCATCCACCACCCGCACCAGCATGACCACGCCAACATAGTTGTCGAACCAGGAATCGATGATCAATGCCTTGAGCGGGCCATCCGGATTCCCCCGAGGTGCAGGAATCTGGTTGACCACGGCCTCAAGAATATCCTCGACACCCAGACCGGTCTTGGCGGAAGCACGCACGGCTTCCATTGCATCGATACCAATGATGTCCTCGATCTCTTCGATCACACGCTCGGGATCAGCCGCTGGCAGGTCAATCTTGTTGAGTACGGGCACCACTTCGACACCTTGCTCGATGGCCGTATAGCAGTTCGCCACGGTCTGGGCTTCAACGCCCTGCGAGGCGTCGACTACCAGCAGAGCGCCTTCACAGGCGGCCAGCGAACGACTGACTTCATAGCTGAAATCGACGTGTCCGGGAGTATCGATCAGGTTCAGGTTGTAAACCTTGCCATCGCGCGCCTTGTACTGCAGGGCGGCTGTCTGCGCCTTGATCGTGATACCGCGCTCTTTTTCGATATCCATCGAATCGAGCACCTGCTCACTCATCTCGCGCATATCCAGGCCACCGCAATACTGGATAAAGCGGTCAGCCAGCGTGCTCTTGCCGTGGTCGATGTGGGCGATGATGGAGAAATTGCGAATGTGATCCATTGAAACTCTTCAGAAACAATAAAAGGGGCACGTCATGCGTGCCCCGCAAACTGCAGGCAGGAGCAGCAGATTCAAGTTCAACACAAGCTGCTGCTCATTCAAGCCTTGCGCGTTCAATCGGCGCGAATTCTAGCTTAAATCAGCCAGATACGCATCCAGCGCAGCCTGATCGAGGTGGTAGTGGCAAATCTCGCGGCCGGCCGCTGTGGCCAACACCGGCACCAGATCGCCAAAACGCTCTTCCAGTGCCGGATCATCATCGATATCGATCCACATCACGGCCAGATTCTGGCTGGTCAGTTGCGCACGCATCGTGGTACACAAACTGCAGTACTCCCTGCCATACAGTTTCAGCACGGCTGCATCACTCCGGCGCCTTGAGAATCAGAAACAGCGACTGACCGTTACGCAAAACACGCAAAGGGATGGTTTCATTGGGCTTGAGTGCGGCCAAGCGCTGTTTGAGCTGGTTCATGCTGGTCAGCGCCTGGCTGCCGATGCCAACGATCACATCACCTTGCATGATGCCGGATTTGGCTGCTGCGCCAGAAGAGGAAACAACCTGCAGACCGAAACGAACCCCCAAGTCCTTGAGTTGACGCGCATTCAACTCCTGCAAGGACATGCCAAAGCGGCCGCCATCATCGGATTGCTGCCCGCCACGATATTCTCGACCGGCACTGCTTCGATCCGGCTGATCCAGTTCACCCAGCGTCACGGCAAGATCGACGGTTCTCTTGTCGCGCCATACCTGGATTGCAGCCTTGCTGCCAGGCTTGGCACTTGAAACCAGGCGAGGCAAATCGGAAGAGGAAGCCACGTTGCGGCCATTGAATTTCAGAATGATATCGCCAGCCTTGATTCCACCCTTGTCTGCCGGCCCCTCATCTTCAACCGAATTGACCAGTGCGCCGGCCGGCTTGGTCATGCCGAATGCCTTGGCCAATTCTTCGCTGACATCCTGAATGGTAACGCCGATGCGTGCGCGCTGGACTTTGCCATGGACCTTGATTTCATCCACCACTTTCATCGCCACATCGATGGGAATGGCAAACGAAAGCCCCATATACCCGCCGGAGCGGCTATAGATCTGCGAATTGATGCCGATGACCTCGCCATTGAGGTTGAACAGCGGGCCACCGGAGTTGCCGGGATTCACGGCCGCATCGGTTTGAATGAACGGCACGAAGTTTTCATCCGGCAAATTGCGCCCCTTGGCTGAAACGATACCGGCCGTTACCGTGTTTTCCAGGCCAAAGGGTGCGCCGATGGCAACCACCCATTCACCCACCCTGAGCCGATCCACATCACCGATCGTGACCTTGGGCAAGCCGGAGGCTTCAATTTTCAGCAATGCCACATCGGTACGTGCGTCCGAACCGATCACCTTGGCCTTGAACGTACGCTTGTCGGTCAGCTTGACCGTGATTTCGCTGGCCTCGGCCACCACATGCGCATTGGTCAGGATGTAACCATTACTCTCGACGATAAAACCTGATCCGAGCGATTGGGACTGGCGTTCACGTTGCTGACCGCGCCCCATTCCCGGCGGAATCGGAAAACCGAATCGGCGAAAAAACTCCAGGGTATCTTCGTCGACATCAGCCCCACCGCCCGAATCGCGCACAACGGAGGTCGTGGAGATATTGACCACCGCCCGCCCTTCTTTTTCCACCAGCTGCGTGAAATCAGGCAGTACTTGCGGTGCCGCTTGTGCAGCACCCATGAATCCACATGCCAGAAGACCGGCAATGAGCCATTTTTTCATGGTTTTCACCCTCACCGAATAGTTGACTTGTTTTTACAGGAAGAAAGCATGGGCAAACCCGGCTCTTGCCGGAAAACGATCACCGGCTCGGCCATCAGGTTTTTGCGCCCAGTCTTGAGAAACAGCATTGCCGCAGCACAGCCCAACACCGCACCCAGCAATGCCGAAAAATCGCCCAGAACCTGGGCATAAGCCAGTTGCCCGATCGCAGCACCGACCAAGAGGCCAACCAGGGGCAGGCCATAGCCCAGCATGGCGCTCTTCAGCAATACGCCATCGGCCACTGCCACGCGCACCAGATCGCCCGGCTGCGCATCCAGCGGATTACTCACACAGAATTCCTGTTTGTCACCCCGGAACAGCCGTGTCATTGCCACGGTCTTGCAGCCCGTTTCCGGGTCGCAACTGCCACATGGTGTATGCGGACGGATCTTTACCCACGCATGCTGCTGTTCTACGCGAATAACAACGGCTTCGTTTTCAATCATTTTTCTGCCGGTTTCTCAATCAAACGATAAGCCTTGGCAAACAATTCAACGGTCTCCGGTGGCACCTCGCCCAATGCTGTGATACGGAAATTTCCATCACGCCAGCCATAAACCGAAAGTGCGCCTTGCCGCATGGCGCCGCCCTTGGCTTCAGTGGCCGTTACCTGCTCGACAAACACGGAAACCGTGGTGATGCCATCGGAATACAGATGGTGCAATACCGGCTGCGTCCGGCCCGACAAGGTCCGCTGGGATTGCTGGATCATGCGAAAACCGGAAGGAACGGTTTTGGCATCCCATTGCGCGGCCAGGGCCGCAGATGCCGTTACAGGCTTTTCAGCGCTCAAGGGCTGTACCGGATAGACGGGTTTGAGTTTGCTGCGATCGACATGATTGCCGATCTGCAACTGGGAAAAAGCGTACAGATCATAGACTTCCTGCTTGAAGCCCAGGGTGGCGGCCTTCAACAGCAAACCACTATCGACATGCGCCCACAATCGATGCGGGTAACGCATGCGATCACGCGGCTCCAGATCGATGATCTCGGCCTCGACGCCCGCCACACGTTCACGCCCCACACGCCGCAAGTTGTAATTGAGCAGGATTTCCGCCGGATTATCAGGCAGCAGGCGCGGGAAAAGCCGGCCATTGTTGCGCGGATCGAAACTCTTCAGGCGCGAGCCTTCGGCAAAATAGGCACTGACCTGGTCGCCATGTCGGATCATTTCACGCGGCGGACCATCCAGCATTTCCCGACGCTCGCTCACTACGCCGCCTTCGACTACATGGCAGATACCGACGCTTTCGATATGTTCGCCATGCTGCTGGACATAGACCCCCTGAAACGAGGTTATCGTCGGCGCGCGCGCCACGCGTTCCAAAAACTTCAATGCTTCGGTATCGGACAACCGGGGCGCGGCCGCGGCAGTACCGGCCAGCAACATCAAGCCCATCAAGAAATTGCGATGCAACATCATTCAGCGCGCTTCAACAGATTGAAAATTGGCCCGGACAATCTCGCGTTCGGCAAACAGATTGCCATCGCTGGCACGGTGCGCCTCCAGATAGGCGCGCAGCGTCGATTCGGTTTCCTGCGCCACCTGTACCGCGGCAGGCTGGGCGGGTTCGTTGACGCGCCAGACGGCTACGCCGACAAATGCCACCGATGCAGCCATGGTCAGCGGCACCAGAATCTTGCGCCCGCGCGACAGCTTGCGGCGCATGGCGCGCGGCGCCACAACAACCGGCTCGGAAGACAGTCGTGCAGAAAATCGCAGCATGAACCGGGAAGAACAGGATGGGCAACCTTCGATCGCATCAAATGGTGCGCGCCAGGCATTCCAGGCATCAAGCAAGGCGTCATCTTCCCGTACGGCCTTGAGAAGTGCATCAAGCTCGGATGGGTCCAGCTCGCCATCCATCAGTGCCGAAAGTTTTTCTTTGCTCATTTTCACATCCATCTCGTTTACCAGCGCTTGTCCTTGCCCACGGATTCCAGCAGCGGGCGCAATTTAGCAGCGATTGCTTCCCGTGCGCGGAAAATCCGCGAACGCACCGTCCCGATCGGGCAATTCATCAGGCTGGCGATGTCTTCGTAACTCAAACCATCCATTTCGCGCAAGGTGATGGCGACTCGCAGCTCTTCGGGCAAGCCGTCAACCACCTCGTTCACCGTAGAGACAATCTGCCGGTTCGAGAGTTCAGATTCCGGTGTATTGAAATCCGGAATTTGTTCCGTCACATCAAGAGACTCATCCTCATCCTCGCCGTAACCGGTGGCGATTTGAGGTCGACGACCATTGGCGGCCAGATAATTCTTCGCGGTATTGATGGCGATCCGGTACAGCCAGGTATAGAAAGCACTTTCGCCCCGAAAGGATGGCAAGGCACGGTAGGCCTTGATAAAGGCTTCTTGCGTGACATCTTCGATTTCAATCGGATCACGGATCAGGCGCGAAAGCAGGCGCGCGATCCGGCGCTGGTATTTCACCACCAGCAGCTCGAAAGCCTTTTTATCGCCATTCTGTGCACGCGTGACCAGCTCCTGGTCAATATCGCGTTCGGTGTGCGTCTCCAACAGACACTCCATGCGTTAAGTGTAACGAAACGGATATTTGCAACTGCATTCACA
Source organism: Formivibrio sp. oc-25 (assembly GCF_055810895.1). Taxonomy (NCBI): domain Bacteria; kingdom Pseudomonadati; phylum Pseudomonadota; class Betaproteobacteria; order Neisseriales; family Chitinibacteraceae; genus Formivibrio; species Formivibrio sp. oc-25. The sequence goes on from NZ_JBVVOL010000005.1 coordinate 33,585, forward strand.
ACTGCATCCATCTTATCTCACGTCAAATTGGGGCTAGTGTTGTGCATTACAACCACCGCAATGCACAAGAGCGCTCTGTTAAACTAGCATACTTGGCAATCCCTCCTGGAAACGTGTTGATCACCATGCAAGCATTCGACGTTCTTATCATCGGCAGCGGGCTTGGCGGCATGACCATGGCCTTGCATCTGGCCGCCACCAAGAAAGTAGGTCTCATCACCAAACGCGCGCTGCGCGATGGCGGCAGTGGCTGGGCGCAAGGCGGCATTGCTGCGGTGCTCAACGATTCCGACAGCATCGAGATGCATATCCGCGATACGCTGGTCGCAGGTGCCGGTTTGTGCGATACCGAAGCCACCCATTTCATCGTCGAAAACTCCAAGCAAGCCATTGACTGGCTGATTGACATGGGTGTGCCGTTCACCCGCGACGAAGACAGCGAGGCTGGCTACCATGGCTTTCACCTGACCCGCGAAGGCGGTCACAGCCAGCGCCGCATCATCCACGCTGCAGACGCCACGGGCGCCGCCGTGATCGACACCTTGGCCATCAAGGTCGCGGCGCATCCGAATATCACGGTGCTGGAAGAGCACGTGGCCATTAACCTGATCACTGAAAAAGAACCCGGGCAGGATAATAAACGCTGCTGGGGGGCCTACGTTTACGACAAGAAAAACGATACGGTAAAAACCATCCTCTCCCCCTTCACGGTGCTTGCCACCGGCGGGACCGGCAAGGTCTACCTGTACACCACCAATCCGGATGTCTCCACCGGCGATGGCATCGCGATGGGCTGGCGCGCAGGTTGCCGGGTGCAGAACATGGAATTCATCCAGTTTCACCCGACTTGTCTCTACCACCCTCATGCCAAATCCTTCCTGATTTCGGAAGCCGTACGCGGGGAAGGCGGTCTGCTGCGCCTGCCGGATGGCACACGCTTCATGCCCAAGCATGATGAGCGTGCCGAACTGGCCCCGCGCGATGTCGTGGCACGTGCCATCGACTTCGAAATGAAAAAAGGTGGTTTCGACTGCGTTTATCTGGATATCTCGTACAAGCCGGATGGCTTCGTCAAGGAGCATTTTCCGACGATTTACCAGCGCTGCCTGGAGTTGGGCATCGATATCACACGCGAACCGATCCCGGTCGTGCCGGCCGTGCACTTCATGTGCGGCGGTCTGGCTACGGATCTTTCAGGACAGACCGATGTTGGTCAGTTGTTTGCCGTGGGGGAAGTGGCCTGCACCGGCCTGCATGGTGCCAACCGTCTGGCATCGAACTCCCTGCTCGAATGCCTGGTACTGGGCAAGGCTGCGGCGGAAAAGATCCTTGAAAGCGAGCCGTCTGCCTTGCCTGTCATCCCGGAATGGGATGAGAGCCGGGTTGGTGATGCCGATGAAGAAGTGGTGATTTCGCACAACTGGGATGAATTGCGCCGTTTCATGTGGGATTACGTCGGCATCGTACGTACCAACAAGCGGCTGGAACGCGCACTGAACCGCATCCGCCTGTTGCAGAACGAAATCCAGGATTACTACCGCAACTTCCGTGTTTCCAATGACCTGATCGAATTGCGCAATCTGGTGCAGACTGCCGAGCTGATCGTGCGCTCCGCCATGGAACGCAAGGAAAGTCGCGGTTTGCACTTCAGCCGCGATTATCCCGACCTGAACCCCGATCCGAAGCCCACGATCCTGACCCCGCCCAAGAGCTGATCTCGCCGCACCCGTGCTGCCAGCACGGGTGCGCCTCAAGTTCAATCAAACTGTACCGTGTAAGTTGCGCCCACCGTGCTTTCATCATTGCCCAGGCGCGTCACCAAAGCCCAGCGCTTGCTGAGCTGCAGCGACAGTTTCACGCCGTCGCGCAGGCCGGTCAGACTCTTTTCCAGCGAAATGCGCAACTTGCGCCCAAGCTGCTTGCTGACGGTCACGATCTGCGTCGATTTACCGTCCGTTTCCGTTATGCTGCGCATGCCAATGTCATCGATACCGATATTCTGCAGTATTTCATCGGTAATACCCTGGCCCTGATTATTGCCTGCCAGCAAGGAATTGGCCGCCTGCAGCAGCAAGGCAGCATCCGATTTTTCCATTCCCTCGCTACCATGACCGAACAACAGCCAGGACAGCTTTTCGGTATCGGTGACAGCGGGCTCGGAATACAGCTGAACACGCGGATTCATGGCAGTGCCCAGCACGCTGACACCGGCCTCAACCTCCTGATTGCGGCGCATGGCCAAGATATCGAGGCCCGGATTTTCGACCGCCCCCTGGAAAGACAACTGGCCTCGTTCGATTTCGAGGCGCTGCCCCCAGGCCCGATAGGTGCCTTCCTTGACGCTAACCACGCCATTGGCGGCCAGCGGCCTGGTGGGTTGTGCACGCAGGCGCAGCAAGCCTTCCAGCTTGGCGTCCAGCCCATAGCCACGGAAGCGGAAATCCTCGCCCAGATCCACATCCAGCGAAAGCATGAACGCCGGCAAGACCCGAGGCTGGGCACGCTCACGCCCCAGCACCACCACGTCTTCCGACAATTTGGGAATATCGGCACTGCGATACTCGATATCGCCCTGATCGGCACGCAATCTGCCGCTGATATTGATCTGGCCTTTCTGGCTGGCGAGTTCACCCTCCCCCGAGATCACCAGCAACATATCGGAACGGCTGATCAAGGTAAGGCGGTTGGCGCTAATGCGGGCGCGACCTGCCGGCATCTCCTCGCGCAGATCCAGAACGCCCTCGGCCTGCACGCTGCCCTGCCCGCCCTTGAAACTGGCCTGCTGCAGATCGATGCGCTGGTCCGCCAGCCCCATGCGTATCGTGCCTTCATTGAGATTCACGCCCGTGGCAAGATCACGAACCGACAAGTCATCGCCATGGATATTGCCGGACAGCCGCGCGGTTTTGAGTAGCCCCTCCCGCCGAACATCAAACGCCACCCGCCCGCCCAATTGCAAATCCGGCCCCAGCAAGGCATTGAAGGCAGACAATTGTGGCAGCTCGCCACGCGCAGAAAGTGATACCGGCGTACTTTCGTCCAGCTGCAGGCGATCAACATCGACGCGGGCATTCCCCTGCAGATTGACCCGACCATAGCGGGTGGATTCCAGCAAGCCCTGCAATTCGATCCGGTTATGCACGGCGCTCAATTGCAACCAGCTTTCGCGCAAGGCGAACGGGATACGGTTACCGGGCGGGCCGCGCCAGACACTGTCGCCACTTTCGCGCACCACCCGCACCTGGCCATTGAGATCTTGCCGGTGCTGGTCAAGCTGCAAATCCCAGTTGCCACCCGCCACCAGATCTGAAGCGTAATCCGTGGCACCGGCGAGTTTGAGCCAATCGGCCACGGCCAGTTGGGTAAACGTGCCTCGCGTCTGGACGCGATCAGGATTCCAGCGTGTTTGCTGCAAGTGCAATAGCGCTTTTCCCAGCTGCCAGCGAGAATCGCCCAGTTCCACCCGGCCAGCCTCAATGGCCAGTGATGCGGGTTCGTTCAACCGCAGTACGGCCGGCCCTTGTGCGAGGAACTGCTGAACACTGCCTCGCCAGTTCCAGGCCGCATCCAATGCGCCAGCAAGTTCTGCCTGCAGTTGCACGCGCGGCATGGCGCCAGTGGCCACGCTCAGGGAAAGATTGCCGCGATGCTGATTGCGGCTGCCATCGATTTGCGCCTGAATCCGCTCCAGCCGCCAGGATTGATAGCTGGCCTGGGCAGCCTCCAGGTTCAGCCGCAGCGGGGCTTGCAGGCCTTGCTGCAGATGCGCGTCAAGCCGTGCGCTTTTGATGGCAATCCCTTGCGGCAAGCCCAGGTCGCTCAGATTGAGCTGACCATCCAGCACCGGATCGGCATAGGTGCCGGCGATACGCACACTGCCCCGCGCACTGCCTGAGAATTCCTTGCCCAGGCTACGCAGTGAAGGCCAATCGAGCATGATGTTCAAAACATCACTTTTCGCCCCCAGCGCTCCGCGTGCTTCGAGCCGGTTGCGCGCGAGCATCAGCCAGAAATCGGCATCCGCCAGGCGTTGCTCATCCAGCCGCAAACGCCCCTGCCCGGTCAGCGTTTCGCCATTGAAAACACTGTCACCCAATCGATAATTCAGCGCCACCACCGGCTTGGGACGCAGCGCGCCTTCGGCACTGAATTCACCGGACAACCGGCCTGCGGGGATATCGACAAATTCGGCTGGATTAAGGCGGTTGAAATCGCCGGCCAGTTTGAAATCGAGCTTGCCATCGAGTGCCAGCTGGCCTTTGCCGGCCATCCGGCTGGCACCGCGTTGCAGCATGGCCTGCCGGATTTGCAGGCGCCGCTCGCGCTGGGGATTGATCCAGCCCAGATCTGCCTGCAGGCTGACCTGTCGGGATGCGTCCTTGAGATCGGCCAGGATATCCGGTGCTAGCCAGGGTCCACGCAAGGAAAGCTTGCCCGACAACGTCGTCGCCGGCTGGCGATCCCAAAGCCTGGCCAGATCCAGCCCGGCCACCGTCAAATCCAGCGCCAGCTTGCCAGCACCAACCGTCCCAGCGCCTTGCAGCTTGCCGCCACGCAGACGTGCATCCAGACCGGAAAATTGCAGCATTTCACCGGCGTAGGATAAATCGGCCCGCAAGGCGTCAAGCGGGATCAAGCCCGTGTTCGCAGCACCAGGGCGATGGTTGGTCACTGCCAGCTGGCCTTGCGCCGAATCTTCTCCGGTCGGCTTGAGATCAAGCAGGATATCCAGTTCAGCCTGTGGCAAGCCTGCCAGCAGCCGGGAGGGATCGATGCGATTGAGTTCAATCCGGCCATCACGCAACATCTGGTAGGTATACGGTGCAAACAGATCAAGACGCGCGGCCAGATTGCCACGCGCCTGGGGATTCTCGACCTTGGCCTGCAATTGCAGCGCGCGCAACTCACCTTCAATGCTACCAGCGGTATGAAGTGCATGCCCCTCCACCTCGCCGCTGAAATCAAAATGCGCCTGCGTTGCGAACGGCATTTTGCCATCAAGCAACAGGTCGGCCTGCAACTGGCCAATTTGCGTGATCAGCCGGGTCAACTCAAGCCGGTGATGGCGGCCGGTCGAAGACAGGCTGAAATGAATGGAAGAAAATTGCAGTGCCGGTTTTTGCAAACGGATGGATTCGATTTCCGCCTGATCCAGCACAATGGCCACGGGCAGGCGCAGATCCGTCGGGGCGACGGTTGCGGCTTTTTCCGGCGGCCCCGGCTTGAAGACCAGATCAACCTGCCCGGCCTTGAATGCAGTCAGATGGATACGCTTGAGCAAGAGCGCATAAGGCGACCAGGCCAGCGCCAGATGATTGGTCGCCAATTGCAAATCCGGCGTATCGACTCGCACATCACTGAACGTCATCTCGCGCCAGAGCGATCCCTCCAGCTTGCCGACCTGGACAAAACCGGTACGGTTGACCTGCTGCACCAGCCAATCCCGCCCCGGCTGGGTATCAAGACCCAGCAACAGCATGGTCAGCAACAAGGGCGGCAGCACGATCAGCGCCAATCCCCCCCACAGCAGGCGACGCAACCATTTGCGCCAACATGAAGAGGATTGGGCTGGAGCCGGGATACTTGATTGTGTCATGGCGGTCAGAATGCCAGGCCCAGTGCGATATGCAATCGCCACTGCTGTTTATCGATGCCACGCGCAACATCAAGCCCGAGTACCCCGGCCGAACTGACCCAGCGCGCGCCGAGGCCTGCGCCCGTCACGGTGGAAACATCCTGCCAGCGATCCGCCGCCCCACCGTGATCCACAAAGGCGGCGGCACGCCAGTCGCGCCATACCGGCAGCTGATATTCGAGCGATGCGGTTGCCATCACGCGTCCTGGTGTGACGGAACCAGATGCCTCAACGCCAAGGCTCTGGTAGTCATACCCTCGTACGCTGCCCGCACCTCCGGCCCGGAACAGGTAATCGGTGGGCACACTGGTCTCCTCATGGGAAAAGGTCTGCCCCAGCTCACCCCGCAAAATCAGCACACCCTGACGCCCCATCGGCCAATAGCGCACCCCCCGGCCATACAAGCGCAAGAAAGTGGCATCCGACAACAGTTTGTCGTAGGCACCACCCACTTCAAACTGCACGAGCTGGCCCCGGCGCGGATCCCGCACATTGTCGACATCCCGCCGCAACCAGTGGAAATTCAGTGCCAGCGTTTTGGGTGTTTCCTCCGTACCATCGGCATACTCGCGTCGTTCGGTCAGATATTCGGCCGACCAGATGCGGGTGAATTTGAATTCTTCGCGCTGGCGTGCAATCCCGGTGCGCCAGGTATGGCTGAGCAAGCCCTCGACATCGCTGCGCAGATAACCCAGATGCACGCGGTGCTGATAATCCGAGGATTGCGGCGGAAAGGTTACCGAGGTTTCTGCCGCCTGCTCATACTGCTCCAGGCGCAGCTTGCTTTCCGAAATCCAGCCGCGGTCAGCCAGGTTCAGGTAACGGTAACCCAGGGAAGTCTCATAACCGGTATCGGTGCTGTAGCCCAGGCCGGCGGTCACTTTGTGGCGCGGAGCTTCACGCACATCGATGCGTACCGGCACCTCATAAGGAGGATCTTCCGTAACCGGCGTATCGACCACCACCAGGGAAAAATGTGGCAGATCGTGCAGGCTGCTTTGCAGGTCGATGAGTTGATCGCGCTGGAAATCAGAGCCGAGCATAAAGCGGGCCTGATTACGTATCAGGGAATCTGGATAACGCTCCAGCCCCTTGATCTCTACTGCACCGAAACGATAGGCCGCACCACTATCAAGCACCAGCGTGAGTTCGGCAGTCTGGGCAGCCGGGTCGATGCGGGCTTCGCTTTCCGTGATCTTCGCGGCGGCATACTTCTTGTCCTGCAGCAGATTCTGGCTACGCCGCTTGGCGGCATCCCAGGCCTCCTGCCGGAATACTGCGCCTTCCGGCAAGGGCCAGCTCTCCAGTATGCGCGCCCGTAAACTTGCCAGCTCCTGCGGCATAGCGCTGATCGCACCGCCTATTTTCAGATCGACCTTGGTGATGCGAACCGGGCTACCCGGTTCCACCTGCAGGCGCACCTGCGAAACATCGGACCTTTTCTGGTAATCCACCTTTACCTGCGGTGAAAAATAACCTTCCGTTTCCAGCAGACTGGAAACCTCGGTCGGCGTTGCCTCGATCAGGCGTACCAGTTGCTCTTCGGTCATGCGTTGCGAGGTCTGCGAGCGAACGATGTCCAGATGCTGGTTCAGCAAGGCACGCATATCGGAAGGCGCTTCGATATCCACACCATAGCGGAACGATTCTGCCGCCCAGGATGGCAGAACCAGCCCCATCGCCCACATTACGACTGCCAATTGCCGCAACTTCATCGAGAGTCGCCACACGTTTGAAGATCTTCTTACTGTACACCAGCACGCATCGGCACAAGAAATGTTCTCGAAAACTGTTCTCAGGGCCTGTAGAGCATGCGCCAGGGGAAACCCTACTTATCGCTATATAGGCATGAATATTGCGTAGAAATGTTCACAAATAAAATCGAGGATACAACAATGCATGACACTCCCGCCGTTGCGGTAGACCTTATCCCGGAACCTTATTGCCATCAGGTCCTTCCGGCGCTACGACTTGAGCGCCATGACGAACCCTCTGCGTGTGCCATCAGGATCAAGGGGTATGCACATGACGATCAGCCCTGCTTCTATTTTCATAGCTGGACATTGATGGAAGAGCGCTTTGATTGCGAGGACAGCGCCTATCTGCTGGCCACCTACTCGGAATGGATGATTGCCTGGCGTCTGAAATCCGGTCAATTGGTCAGGAAAAAATGTCAGATTGATCGATTGAAACAACCGTACCGACAACAGGACTCGCTGCATGAACTTGAAATTCTGGACAAAACGGATATGCGACTGTGAATTGTTGTTGAACCCACAAATTGTTTCCGCTTTGTTGGCTGATCAACAGGCAATCACCGTAATATTCATATTTTTATAACGAATTGAGCTGGCATATTTCCTGAAGGTCAATGAAGTAAAGCTGCAACGACTTCGGTTTGTACACAGACATTGCCGATACCGGTCAAGGCTTCAGCGCAAACAATGATTTTTCCCATCTGCGAAACGGATAGTAAAAGGTGAATCTCATGAGCATGGCATCCCATCCCGCGTCCAAATTGGTCGGCAACCTGTCGGTCGAAACTCAATTCGGGGCATACCTGGGTGCCACGCGTATCCGACTGCTGGAATGCATCGATCAATACGGATCGATATCCAAAGCGGCCAAAGCGGTACCTATTTCCTACAAGGCCGCTTGGGATGCCATTGATGCGATGAACAATCTGGCCGAACAACCACTCGTGCATCGTGCAACCGGTGGAAAAAATGGTGGGGGCACCACGCTCACCGATTACGGCCGCAAGATCGTGGCGCTGTACCGGGCCATGGAGCAGGAATACCAGAATACGCTGGACAGATTGGCCGGGCGACTGAATCAGCTGGAGGGTGGCGATATCCATGATTTTCAGATGCTGCTGCGGCGCATGTCGATCAAGGCGAGCGCGCGCAACCAGTTCGCTGGCCCGATCGTGGCCATGCGCGAAGGTGCGGTCAATTTCGAGGTGTGCCTGAAACTGGATGATGCCAATGAAATTGTTGCCGTGATCACGCGGGAAAGCGCGGAAAACATGGCACTGGCCATCGGCCAGGAAGTTCAGGCTTTGATCAAGGCACCATCGGTGATCCTGCTTACCGACAATAGCGTCCGGACAAGTGCCCGAAACCAGTTATGGGGCGAGATCAGCCATATCCATCCGGGCGCGGTGAATTCGGAAGTTACGCTGACCTTGCCGGGCGGCAAGACACTGACTTCGATTGTGACCTGCGAAAGCGTGGAAAACCTGAAATTGGCTGAAGGTCAAAAGGTCTGCGCCATTTTCGAGGCATCCAGCGTCATCCTGGTTTCCTATCTCTGATTTTCACTGCAACAACATCAACAAGGGAGCTTTATCATGATTCGTACACTTATTCTCGCTGGCATCTTTTCCGGTACATCCGTCCTGGCCGTAGCCGATGAAGTCCATGTCGCCGTTGCGGCCAATTTCACCGCTCCAATCAAGCAGATTGCGGTGGATTTTGAAAAAGACACCGGACACAAGGCTGTGGTTTCCACCGGTGCCACTGGCGCGTTCTATGCCCAGATCAAGAATGGTGCGCCCTTCGAAGTCTTTCTTTCCGCCGATGACGAAACCCCGGCCAAGCTTGAAACTGAAGGCATGGCCGTTGCAGGCAGCCGTTTCACCTATGCGATTGGCAAGCTGGTGCTCTGGAGCGCCAAGCCGAGCTTCGTCGATGAAAAGGGCGAGATCCTGAAAAAGGGTAACTTTGCCAAGATTTCCCTGGCCAACCCCAAGACAGCGCCGTACGGTGCAGCGGGTGTCGATACCATGAAAAAACTGGGCGTATTCGATGGCCTGCAGGGCAAAATCGTGCAAGGCGAAAACATTTCGCAAGCGTATCAATTCACGGCGACGGGTAATGCCGAACTAGGCTTCGTAGCCCTCTCGCAAGTCTGGAAAGATGGCAAGCTGACTTCCGGTTCGGGCTGGCTGGTGCCCGCCGATTTCTACAGCCCAATCAGGCAGGATGCCGTAATCCTTGCCAACGGCAAAGGCAAGGCTGCGGCAGAAGCACTGGTCAAGTACTTGAAGAGCGACAAGGCCAAAGCTGTGATCAAATCCTACGGTTACGAAATCTGACCCTGATCGGCCATCTGAACTGGCCTTTACCAAGTGACGAACCAGATTCTGGAGACAAATCATGCTTCTGTCCGATAACGATCTGCAGGCCATCTGGCTCACCGTGCGGCTGGCCGGCATCGTTACCCTGATCTTGCTGGTAATCGGCACACCGATTGCCTGGTGGCTGGCGCGCACTCGCTCATGGTGGAAAGGCCCGATCGGTGCCGTGGTGGCCTTGCCGCTGGTCTTGCCGCCCTCGGTGCTGGGTTTCTACCTTTTGCTGGCCATGGGCCCGCACGGGCCGGTGGGCCAATTCACCCAATGGCTCGGTTTGGGCACCCTGCCATTTACCTTCTGGGGGCTGGTCGTCGCTTCCGTGTTTTATTCGCTGCCCTTCATGGTGCAACCGGTGCAGAACGCGTTTGAGGCGATTGGCGATCGCCCGCTAGAGGCGGCGGCCACGCTGCGCGCTTCGCCGCTCGATGCCTTTTTCAGCGTGGCGCTACCCCTGGCCCTGCCAGGCTTTATCACGGCCAGCATCCTGACCTTTGCCCATACCGTGGGAGAGTTCGGCGTGGTGCTGATGATAGGCGGCAATATCCCGGGCATCACACGCGTGGCCTCGGTGCAGATCTACGATCACGTGGAAGCGCTGGAATATCTCGAGGCGCACCGCCTTTCCGCCGTGATGCTGGTGTTCTCTTTCCTTGTTTTGCTTGCGCTGTACGTATGGCGCCCGAATGCCAAGAAGGCTTGAATCATGGAACACATCAAAGCCCGTTTTCAACTGGATTGGCCCGGCTTCGCGCTGGACGTCGATCTTGATTTGCCCGCACGCGGCGTGACTGCGATCTTCGGACATTCCGGCTCGGGCAAGACCACGCTGCTGCGCTGCATTGCCGGGCTGGAGCGCGCACGCCAAGGTCACCTCACCTTCCGCGGCCAGATCTGGCAGGACGGCAAGACCTGGATTCCCACCTACAAGCGCTCGCTCGGTTATGTTTTTCAGGAAGCCAGCCTGTTTCCACACCTGAGTGTGCTGAAAAACCTCAAGTTCGGCATGGATCGCACCAAGTCGGAAAAGACCGTCAGTCTGGATCAGGCTATCGAATTGCTCGGTATCGGCCATCTGCTGGCGCGCAAGCCCGATCGACTGTCCGGCGGTGAACGCCAGCGCGTCGGCATCGCCCGGGCACTGGCAGTCAGTCCACAAATCCTGCTGATGGACGAACCACTGGCGGCGCTGGATCTGAAACGCAAACAGGAAATCCTGCCCTATCTGGAACGCCTGCACGATGAGCTCGATATTCCCGTGCTCTATGTGAGCCATTCACCCGATGAGGTGGCGCGGCTGGCCGACCATCTGGTGGCCATGGAAAACGGCAAGGTGGTCGCCAACGGCCCGCTGGGCGAAACGCTGGCCAGGCTTGATCTCCCGATCCATCTGGGCGAAGACGCGGGCGTGGTGCTCGATGCCGTGGTAGGCGAGCGCGATGCGCAATGGCATCTGGCACGTACCGATTTCGCCGGTGGCAGCCTGTGGGCTCGCGATCCCGGCCTGCCGGTGGGCCGCCCTGTACGGGTGCGTGTGCTGGCACGCGATGTCAGTCTTTCCAATCAGCACCAGTCGGATACCAGCATTCTTAACCTGTTGCCCGGCAAGGTAGATGCCATCGCCGATGACGAGCATCCCGGGCTGGCGCTGGTACGCGTGAAAGTCGGGGAATCCATGCTGGTATCGCGGCTAACCAAACGCTCGGCGGCCAATCTGGAAATCGCAATCGGCAAGCCTATCTGGGTCCAGGTGAAATCGGTTGCCCTGCTTGATTAGACTGAGTTGATCCGTACCAGGCAAAGCAGTGGACGTGCGGGTAAATTTTGTTGCCGGATATCCTTTGATTCAGGCTTTGCGGCCGTAACGTTTCTCCGATTCCGGCTCGCATGCATACTCATCATCCGGAATATGATTGAAGGCGATGCGTGCCGGCGCGGCCTGGCGCGCCAGATAGCTTGATCCCCAGTAAATGGTGTGCTTACCGTAATGGCCGTTGATCTGATCAATCGTAGCATCCAGCGCCGTGTGAGGATCGGTGGATTCGACTGCGAACAAGTCCGGCGTGATCAGCCTGCGCTCGGTCAGTTCGGACAAGCAGACTGCAGCGGCAAAAGGGGTGGCACGGCATGCCCAATCCGGCCGGTTGAACCACCATTGCGACAGCAAGCGCGTGAATACCAAGGTTTGGTCTGCAGGTTCAAACCCTTGCGCCATCCCCCAGCCACGCATTCCCTCGCGCGTTACAAACCTGACCTTGACCGACAGGCGTCCCGCCATGAAGCCATGATGACGCAACCGCACGGCCGCCTTTTGCATCAGCCGGTGCAACACGCCTTCCACCCCTTGGGCATGACGTAATTCCGGCGGCAACACATGCGAGTGGCTGATACTGCGCTTCTCCCCTGCCGCGGAATCCGGAATTTCATGCCCACGCAACAAGGCATGCAGACGCTCTCCTGGCAAACCATTCCAGATCAGGCGCATTTTTTCCTGCCTTGCCCGGCAGAGCTGTTCGACCGTAGCAATGCCATTGGCTTTGAGCCGGATTTCCATATTGCGGCCAATTCCGCACAGATCGCGCAATTTCAGGCGAAACAGGGCATCGGGCAGATCCTGGGATTCAAGCACCACCAGGCCATCGGGCTTTTGCATGTCGCTGGCAGTCTTGGCCAGCCAGACATTGGGCGCGATGCCGATGGAACAGCGCAGGCTATCACCCACGCGGCGAATTTCCTGCTTGACCTGCTCTGCCACGGCGGTTGCGGCCTGGCGCTGGCGATCACGCCCCTGCAAACGGCAGGACATCTCGTCAATCGAACGCACACGCTCAATCGGCAGGCATTTGCTGACGGCCTCAAGCAATCTGTGATGATAATCGACATACAGCGGTGGCCTGGCTTCGACCAATATGATGTCTGGACACAATTCGCGTGCCTGCCAGACCGGCGTACCCGTTTTCACGCCAAAACGCTTGGCTTCATAGCTGGCGGCAATGCAACAGGTGGTATCTGCATGCATGGGCACCACACCGACCGGACGACCGCGCAGACGTTTTTCAACCTGCTGTTCGACCGAGGCGAAATAGGAATTGAAATCCACATACAAGGCACGTAGAGGGTGGTCGCATGGATACACTTCCGGGTTGCCGCAGCTCTGCATGATATCAAAATAGAACGTTCGTTCTATTATCATGACTTGAAAAACCATATCCAGCAACCACCGTTAAGAAAATTGAAGCACTTCATGTGAATAATTGATATAAAACGGCATGGCTGACATTTCACCCACCTCTTCTACCGCCCCTGGCACACTCATGGCTTACATCCGCACCCATCCCTATGCGGCACTGGGACTTATGGCTGCAGCACTGGCCGTGGCATGGCTGATCATCACCAGCGGCCATACCACTCTCAGCCTCAATCATCCCGATTCTGTGCAGTGGGGATTTCTGGGGGGCTTGGCAGGTTTTCTGGCCACTTTGTCCGGGGCATTTCCGGCACTGTTCCTGACGCGCCTGACACAGCGTACCGAGGACACCATGCTGGGCATTGCCGCTGGCATGATGCTTGCGGCCAGTGCATTTTCATTGCTGCTGCCCGGACTGGAAGCCGGCAAGGAACTGACCGGACATGCCGTGGCCGGCGCCATGCTGGTGGCATTCGGCATCATCATTGGCACATTGCTGATGTTGGGATTGGATAGCTTTACGCCGCACAAGCATGCGCATGGCGAACCCTGCGGGCCGTGTAACGACCGTTTCGGCAAAGTCTGGCTGTTTGTTTTCGCCATTACCCTGCATAACCTGCCCGAAGGAATGGCCATCGGCATTTCATTTGCGCGTGGTGATCTGCAAGTAGGCCTGCCGCTGGCTACTGCGATTGCCATACAGGATCTGCCAGAAGGACTGGCGGTTGCCATGGCTTTGCGTACTGCCGGACTTGCGCCGCTGCGCGCGGTGTTGCTGGCAGGCGCCAGCGGCCTGATGGAACCGCTTGGCGCGCTGATCGGAATCGGGCTTTCCAATGGCCTGGCGCTGGCTTATCCGGTCGGGCTCGGGCTCGCTGCTGGCGCAATGATTTTCGTGGTGTCGCATGAAGTCATTCCGGAAACGCACCGCAATGGGCATCAAACCCCATCCACGCTTGGCCTGATGGCCGGCTTCATTATCATGATGTTGCTGGATACGACTCTCGGTTAGTTTTTACTCACAACGCAAAGGAAACAACATGGCTCAAATCAATATCGGTATCGAAGAAAAAGATCGTCAGGAAATTGCCAATGGCCTTTCCCTGCTGCTGGCTGACAGCTTCACGCTCTATATGAAAACCCACAGCTTCCATTGGAATGTAACTGGCCCGATGTTCCAGACCCTGCATGTGCTGTTCATGGGTCAGTACACGGAATTGTGGAACGCGCTTGACCTGATCGCAGAACGCATTCGTTCGCTTGGCCACTATACGCCCGGATCCTTCCAGCGTTTTGGCGAACTGACCTCCATCGATGAGGAACATGGCGTGCCTTCTGCGCGCGAAATGTTGCAGCAGCTGGTTGAAGGCCAGGAAGCCGTTGCGCGTACCGCACGAGAAGTGTTCAAGATCGCCGATGCCGCCAACGATCAACCCACGGCAGACCTGCTGACCCAGCGCATGGAAATCCATGAAAAGAATGCCTGGATGCTGCGCTCGCTGATGGAAGATGGCAGCAGCGCTCCGGTACCGTCAGGCAAGAAGAAAAAGAAGTAAACCAAGTCTGATCGCAGGGGTTCCTGTCGCATGGGCAGGGCCCCCTGCATGCCCGCATCAGCTGTTCGCAACCATCCCACTTTTCGCACAAAAACGCGCGCTGATTACATCCTCGATACAGGATCACGGACAGACGCGGATAGATCTTGCCAGATCCGCTCGATAGTCGGCTTGGCGTTGTCAATCCGGCGATAAATACGGATCTTGATCGGCAAAGTCCAGCCATCATCGCCCGCCTGCATCAAAGTCCCATCCTGCACCTCTCTGGCCGCACAGGTTTGCGGCAACCAGCCGATGCCATGCCCCGCCACGATCATCGCCTTGAGCGACTCTGCCATCTGGGTTTCGAATGAGCGCCGCAAATAGCACGGCCGCCCGGAAGAAAGCAGGATCAATTCCACGATATACGAAAGATAGGCACCGGCCTCGTAGGCCAGGAACGGGAAACGCTGGTGCGGATCACCCGGCAGACTGAACAGAGGCAAACCATCGCTACCTACGCCGGAATACGGCACCATGCGATCCTCGCCCAGCTCCAGGCAGGGAGTGCCTTGGGTATCGCGCATGGCGGGCATCTGGGGATGATGGTAAGCAATCAGAAAATCACAATCGCCCCGCTCCAGCACCGATACGCCATCCGGTACATTAACCGCCTGCACGTGCGCCACGATCGATGGAAAGCGCACCTTCAGCTGCTTGAGCCAGCTCGGGAAATAGGTCAGCGACAAGGTATGCGCTACCGCAAAATGTACCACCTCACCATCGCTGGGCGCATGTTCGCGCAGGATGGCACGCACATCATGGGCGCGCCGCGCGGTTTCCACCGCAAAGGAATGAAAGGTACGGCCAGCCGGGGTCAGGCGTACGCCCTGACCACTGCGGTCAATCAACTCGGTGCCAACCCACTCCTCCAGGGACTGGATGCGCCGGCTCAACGTTGACTGGGAAATACCCAGCTGCTGGGCCGCCAGAGAAAAGCTGTGGCAATCCACAAGGCAGACAAAATCTTCAAACCAATCGATATGCATGTTTCAAACCGGAAAGTCAGTCAGGCACTCATTTAGAACAGGCTCAACGCCTGTCACGAGAAGCCAAGGTCTGCAACTGAGTGAGGAGCATAACTGCCGCTCTCCCTCTGGGGACTTAGTGATCGGGGAAATGCTGATTTCGGAGTGTAATCTGATGTGGAAGATAGATCGGCGCAGGCAATCGTTGTCCACTCCATAAGACTTGCAATGCCCTCATAATCGCCGGCCCATATTCCTTTGCCGGAACTCCTGCGGAATTGAGCCAGTCAGCCAGCCAGGGATTGATTGGATTATTGTCGAACCCGAACAGCACGAAATCTTCTGGAACCCTCCTGCCTGTCTCGCGCAGATATCGATATGCACCGTAGGCAAGCAGATCACTCATGCAGACAAGCATGCGCGGAGGATCCTGGCGGGCCAGGATATCCTGTACGGCACGATAGCCAACCTCGGTATGCTTGAGTCCTTCTGCCGTGGCATGCCATACCTCGGATTCGCTTATTCCTGCTTTGGCCAAAGTATCCAGAAACCCTTTTCTGCGCCAATAGGCTGAGGTGCGATCCAGCGAGGCGTGCAGCAAGGCAAAGCGCCTGACACCTTTTTCCAGTAACAGATTTGCTACATCCACACCAGCCTGGTAGTTGTCGATACCAACATAGGGAGATCCTTCCCAGCCGGGATCAGGGCGATTCACAAAGAGCAGGGTCTGGCCAGCCTCGCGCAGTTTGTCCAGCTCATTGCTGTCTACAGCGCTGACCATGATGATGGCACGGGTTTGCATGGATAGCATTTCCCTAAGATTCTCATCCTGAATCGCTGGTGTTTCATGGGTATCGCAAAGTGCCATGACCAGATTTTTTTCGCGCAGGGAAAACTCTATGGAAGCAACAATCGCTGCCATCAAGGGGTTTGCCAGTGCCGCTGCCAGCACGCCAACGATACGGCTTTCCTTACGACGCAACGCCTGGCCAGCACTGGAGGGCCGATATCCCAACTCAGCAATGGCGTCGCGCACCCGCTTGACGGTTGCCTCAGAGGCTTTGTTTGGGATGCCATTGACAATGCGCGAGACCGTCGCGATCGATACGCCCGCTCGCTCTGCCACCATGGATAGCGAGGGTGCACCGGTTTCTTTGCTTGAATGCCTGGAATCTGTCGTCATCAATAGCTATCCAAATATTGCCTGTGTTGTGTGCATGTAACATGCAAAGTCATGCCTACAGATAAAAACTTGTGATCGAACTTTACCGCATGTAAATTAGGTTAAACGTTTACCTTATTAATCTGCGAAAGCGTGATTCACAGAATCCATTGTAATCGAACGGATTTTTGATCATGTGAAGAATCCGGGTTGGAAAGTTGCCAGCAAGGCATCTCCAAGCCGCACCGATTCAAATGGCCGTATGCACATTACGAGCCATTTTTTTTGACGCACAAAGGTAAACGTTTACCTTCGGCGCAAAATGATTACGCTGAACTTCATGAACCACAAAAGCATTACATGACTCAGGAGGTCAGGATGAACGAGTTTGTCCTTAGCAAGAAAAGAATTATCGCCGCAGCGGTTTTGGCGTTGGGTGCACTTACAACCACAACACTACTTACCGGTTGCGGTGGCGATGATGCCGTTGCAGCCACACAGCCGGATACCTCAAGTGGCATTACCGCCAACCGGGTTGACTTGATCCGTGGCGATGCGCCGGAACTCGCGGCTTATGGCGACCAGAAAGTCGGCGTCAGAACGCTGGAATTCACCAATCCAGGCCAGGTGGATGTTGCCACCATAGGCACTACGTCGCCGTTGCCAAATCCATTGACAACATATGACAGGCCACTGAAGGTTGAAGTGTGGTACCCGGCCGCATCGACGGCTACTGGTACCAATCAGATCACGGCCATGATGCGCAATGGCGAGCTGATAACCCTGCAAGGCAAGGCCATGCAGAACGCAGCACCGAATACATCCGGCGGTGCCTATCCCTTGGTCATCATTTCGCATGGTCACCCGGGCAACCGTCACCTTATGACGCCTATCGCAGAAAACATCGCCTCGAAAGGTTATGTGGTTGTCGCTATCGACCATACCGATTCCACCTACAATACGCTCGGTGCCAATGGTCTTTACTCTGCGATCGTGAATCGCCCGCTGGACCAAAAATTTGTACTGAACAAAATTGCCTCGCTCGCGCAGGATTCATCATCATTCCTGTACGGCTTGGCCAATACAAATAACACAGCGATCATTGGTTACTCCATGGGTGGTTATGGCACGCTGGTCACATTGGGGGCAGGTATCAATGCTGCTACGGCGACAGCCTACCCTCTGGCTGCGCAACACTTAAGCGGCAGTGATACTCACACCGCCATGGCAGATTCCCGTATCAAAACTGCTGTAACCTTTGCACCAGCCGGTACCAAGCATGGCTGGATCAGCAACAGCGCACTGGCCGATATCCAGGTCCCCGTGTTGTTTATTGCAGGCTCCGTTGATGGAACGGTGGGTTATGAGGATGGCGTACGGCAGACATGGACTAACACCACCAGTGTAGATCGCAGCCTGCTGACCTTTGTCGGTGCGGGTCACAATGTGGGTGCGCCAATGTCGCCGCCGCTGGAAGCCTACAAGTTCGATTCAACAATCAATATGCATGTTACCAACCACTATATCGATCCGGTCTGGGATAACCTGCGTATGAACAATATCTCGCAGCACTTCATCACAGCCTGGTTGGGCAAGCATCTCAAGGCGGATACCAGCATGGATGCCTACCTGAATCTGACTACAGAATCCGGCACCACCACAGACACCACATGGAAAGGCTTTACTACAGGCAAGACGCAATCCCTGAAGTTTGAAAAGCTGTCTGCCGGCTCATAACACTGTGAGACTTTGATCTGTATTGCCAGATGTACTGGCTGACCTTGCCAATCCCTCATCATGCCGAGGGATTGGCTTTTCAGTTATTCGTAGATCCGCCTCATCAAAGTACGAAAGCGATACCAAATGAATTTACGAACGCTGGAACAGTTTGTCGTTGTTGCCGAAGAAAAAACCATTCTGCATGCATCGAAAAAACTCCATATCACCCAATCCGCACTCAGCCGGAAAATGAAGCTGCTGGAAAAAGAGATCGGCGTACTGCTTCTGACAAGACATCACGATGGCGTGACCTTGACGGTTGCCGGGAAAAGCTTTCTCGAAGATGCAAAATTGATCATTGCAGCCATTCACGCTGCCAAAGCGGACATGCTCAACCGGAACAAGAAGAATTCGTCCGATCTCGTACGCACATCTGCAGTGATGCCAGTCATTCCATCCGGGATCGCTGGCCAAGAATTTATGATAAGCGCGCAGCGGCATAGCACCCAGACTTCGTGCCGTTATTCACCCATTCATCCCTGATCAATTTACTTTCCAGACTCACCCTGATGCGCGGCAACAACGCCTGACGGTGCCAACACGCCACCTCACTGATATCACCATGGCGCGCTCGACAATGCGATCGCCCTCTTCATACATACGCGCATGCAGGGCATCGACCTGTTCGGTCCGGTGTTGTCGCATGCTGCGCCGATATTGCAGGCAGGGTCAAAAATCGGATCAATTAAGGGCAAGCTGTCGAACTGAGGAATCAGGATCCTCGCAGCAAGACTTTGAATACGTTTCTACACATCATGACTTTATGCATTTTTTGCATAAATATCGATAAGGCTTATCCACACTCCTATCATTGTGATCCTGAAAAGCCTTGAAGTTATTTGATGAATAAACGCATCAAACACAATCCATCCGGCGAACATGATGTTCCCGCAGTTTGCGTACCAGCGAAAAATCTCCTCTTGGCATGCGGCTTGCTGGTTGAAATGCGAGTTGCAATCTTGACCCGGTAACACCCCCCTGATTACAAGGTGTCAGATCCATGTACGGTCTGGCACGAAAAAGGTTTTCACTTCCACCTTTGTCTATCCCGTACGGAAATTTCATGAACTGTCCAATCGATCATCCGCTCAATGCCATGACTGTTTCATTGCGTGGCCACCAGCTGCTCAATGAACCCCTGCTGAATAAGAGCACCGCATTCACGCCCGAGGAAAGGGATGCGTTTGGCCTGCACGGCCTGTTGCCGGAGCAGGTGGAAAATCTGGAGGAACAGGTTGCGCGCCGCCTGGCCTGTGTGCGTGCCCTGGCCAGCGATCTGGATCGCTATGTTTTCCTGCGCCAGCTGCAAGACACCAGCGAAACGCTCTACTTTGCGCTGATTACCCGCCATCTGGAAGAACTGCTGCCCGTTATCTACACGCCTACCGTTGGCGCTGCCTGCCAGCGTTACAGCCGCATCTTCCGCCGCCCGCGCGGGCTTTACCTGAGCTGGCCCAACCGCGATCGCCTTGATGCCATTCTGGCCGATCCGTATTTCGATCAGGTGGAATGCATCGTCGTTACTGACGGAGAACGTATCCTCGGCCTGGGTGACCAGGGTGCGGGCGGCATGGGTATTCCGATCGGCAAGCTGGCCATATATTCGGCGTGCGGCGGTATTGATCCCGCCACCACCCTGGCCATTACGCTGGATCTGGGTACCAATAACGAGGAATTGCTCAATGATCCGATGTATATCGGCTGGCGCCACGAACGCATCCGTGGCGAGGAATATGATCAATTCATCGAAAATTTCGTGACAGCGGTCAACAAACGCTGGCCCAATGTTCTGCTGCAGTGGGAAGACTTCCACAAGAACAATGCCAATCGACTGCTGGATCGTTACCGTGATCGCCTGTGCACCTTCAACGATGACATCCAGGGCACTGCTGCGGTGACCACCGGCACCTTGCTCGCAGCCATCCACAAGACAGGCGTACCGCTGACCGAGCAACGCGTCGTGATTCTCGGTGGTGGCTCAGCCGGTATCGGTATTGCCGACCTGATCAAACTCGCCATGGTGGAACAGGGCTTGAGCGAGGAGGAGGCACGCAGCCGCTTCTTTATCGTGGGCCGCCACGGTTTGGTAACGGATGCCACACCGAATCTTGAACCCTTCCAGAAGGCCTATGTTCAGGATCGTGCCAATGTTGCCGGCTGGACCTTGTCCGGCGATCGCATCGGCCTGTGCGATGTCATCCACAATGTTCATCCGACCGTACTGGTAGGTGTTTCCGGCCAATCCGGCGCCTTTACCGAGGAGGCGATCCGCGAAATGGCCTGCCATGTGGCCCGCCCGATCATTTTCCCGCTGTCCAATCCGACCTCCTGCGTAGAAGCCTTGCCTGCCGACATCGTTCGCTGGAGCGAGGGCAGAGCCATTGTCGGCACCGGCAGTCCGTTCGCATCGATTGAATACGCGGGAGAGATGCACCACTTCGCCCAGACCAATAATTCCTATATTTTCCCGGGAGTGGGTCTGGCTGCACTGGCGGTGAAATCGCGCCGCATCAGCAACCGCATGTTCCTGTCCGCCGCTGAAGCGCTGGCCGCGCTCTCCCCGGCCCGCGATCAGGCTGAAGGAAAATTGTTGCCGCCATTGGCACAGATGCGTGATGTTTCCTACAAGATCGCGCTCGCTGTCGCAAAGCAGGCACGCGATGAAGGGCTTGCCGCAGCGCTGAGCGATGCGGAAATTGAATCTCGTATCCGCGCCAAGATGTGGGAACCTGTCTATCGCCCGTACTGCCATCACCGCTGAGCCTCGCACCTGTTCTGCTACTGGCATGAACCATGGGGGCCGCGTGCCTCCATGGCCATGGCGATGCATCACGCATTACCTGCAAACAACAAGGGCACTCCGTATGGAGTGCCCTTGTTCATTTCCCGGAAGCCTTCAGTGCTCCGCTTAGCAATATCTCAAGCTACGCAGTGACCGATTTATCGGGGGATATTTCAATGATGATGACCATGTTCGCCATGGACATGGCCATGGCTGATTTCTTCATCATTGGCAGCGCGTACGCCTTCGACGTTGGCGACAAACTTGATCGCCATGCCGGCAAACGGATGGTTGCCATCGACGACCACCTTGTTGCCATCGATTTCGGTAACGCGGAAGAACATGATGTCGCCCGTTGCCGGATCATCGGCTTCGAACACCATGCCAACCTCGACTTCCTGCGGGAAAACACTCTTTTCTTCAACGCGCACCAGTTCGGATTCGTACTCGCCGAACGCATCTTCAGGCTGCATCAGCACTTCCACACTGTCGCCTACGCCACGGCCATGCAAGGCCTCTTCCACCAGCGGCAGAATGTTATCGTAGCCACCATGCAGATAAACGATGGGTTCTTCGGTTTGATCGAGCAGCTTCCCTTCGGAATCGAACATCCGATAGTGAATGGTTACTACGGTATTTTTGGCGATTTGCATGGATATCATCCTGTATCAAGTGAGGCGGCGCCTCGTCATTCAAGTGAACGGGCGCGGAACGCTATTCTAGCATGGCGCTTCACCGCTGCTGATCACTGCACTTGCGCCGGTATTCGACGAAATGGTAATCAAGCCGACTGGCAGCATCGTTGTGGGTTTCCCGGCTGCATTCCTGCCATTGTTCGCAATCAAAATCTGGAAAAAATGCATCGGCCAGCGGAGCATCATCCACTTCGGTCAGATCCAGCACATCGGCAATCGGCAGCGCCTGGGCGTAGACTTCGCCGCCCCCTATCACGAAAACCTTGCTTTCTGCGGCACACGCGACCAGCGCCGCTTCAAGCGAAGCAAATACTTCAGCACCATCGAATCGACAAGCCTCATTGCGGCTGATCACCAGGTTGCGCCGCCCCGGCAATGGTCGGCCAAGCGATTCAAAGGTCTTGCGCCCCATCAGGATGGGATAACCCATGGTCAGTGCCTTGAAGCGCTTGAGGTCTTCCGGCAAGCGCCAAAGCAGCTTGTTATCCAGACCAATGGCCCGGTTACGGGCCACGGCGGCAATGATGATGATCTGCGGTGGGTTCATGGTCTCTTTCATTCAATCCAGAAGTGCGGGTTCCAGGCCACTTCCCAGAGAAAGCCTTCCGGGTCGGAAAAATAACCGGAATGCCCGCCCCAGAATACGTCCTGCGCGGGTTTGACGATCTTGCCACCGGCCTCTTCGGCGGCCTCCAGCAGCAGGGCAACTTCTTCGCGTGTGCGTACATTGTGTGCAAGGGTAAATCCGCGAAAGCCGCTGCCTGCTGCATCGACCTTGGCATCGTCGGCCAGTGCTTCGCGCGGGTAGAGCCCCAGCCAGATCGATTTCAACCCGAAAAAGGCCACACTATCGTTGCTCTGCGGCATGAGCGGAAAACCAAGCCGGGTATAAAAAGCACGCATGCGTGCCAGATCAGTGACACCGAGCGTAATCAGGCTGAGTCGGGGTTCCATGGTTATTCTCCTGTTGCTTGCAACGATTCGGCGACCACCAGATTACCCAATTCGGCCAGCGGTGGCAGATCACGCAGACTGCTCAGGCCAAGATCATCCAGAAACTGTTTGGTGGTTGCCAGCAACTCCGGCCGGCCCGGTACTTCCTTGTGGCCGACCACTTCGACCCAACCACGCTCGCGCAATGCCTGAACGATGGGGCTGGCGACTGTCACACCGCGTATCTCTTCAATTTCGCCTCGCGTCACCGGTTGCCGGTAAGCGATGATCGCCAGCGTTTCCATCACCGCGCGCGAATAGCGCGGTGGTCTTTCCGGATTGAGCCTATCCAGAAACGGCTGCATTTCCGGTCGGGCTCGAAAACGCCAGCCACTGGCCAGCCGCACCAGTTCCACCCCCCGGCCGGCCCAATCCTGTTGCAACTCTTCCAGCAAAACCATGAGCGCATTACTGGCCATTTCCTCGGCGAACAGCTTTTTCAGATCTGCCAGCGACAGGGGAACATCGGCCACCAGCAAGGCCGTTTCAAGCACCTTCTTGATATAAGGATCGCTGCTCATTGGGCCTCTTTCATTCCGGCAAGCCGCGCATAGATAGGTAGCCCGGCAGCTTCCTGAGTGACCGCAACCAGCTTTTCCTTCACCAGTTCCAGCAATGCCGAAAAGGTCACCACCAGCATGGGTACACCGCGCGCGCGATCGAACAGATCGACAAACTCCACGTAACGACCATCGGCCAGGACTTTCAGAATGTGGCTCATCTGTTCGCGCACGGAAAGCTCGCTCGCCGGTACGGTATGGTGGCGCTTGTTGCGTGCTCGCGAAAGGATTGTCATCCAGGCCGATTTCAGATCGGCCGCATCGACTTCGGGTAAACGCAGCATGCTCTCCCGCTCGAACAGTACCGTTACCCAGGCGAAATCACGCCCGGCTTGCGGCAACTGGTCCAACTCGAAAGCGGCGAGTTTCATCTGCTCGTATTCCAACAGGCGCCGCACCAGCTCCGCACGGGGATCGTGCTCGTCGCCTTCGACAGATTGCACCGGTTTTGGCAGCAACAGTCGCGACTTGATCTCGATCAGCATGGCAGCCATCAGCAGATACTCTGCAGCAAGCTCGAGCCGGCTGGTTTTCATCACTTCGACATACTGCATGTACTGCGCGGTCACGGCGGCCATCGGGATATCGAGGATATCGATATTCTGGCGCCGGATCAGATACAGCAGCAGATCCAGCGGGCCTTCGAACGATTCCAGCAACACGCGCAGGGCATCGGGCGGGATATAGAGATCCTGCGGCAATTCATGCACCGGCTCGCCGAACACATGGGCCAGCGGCCGAAGGGCTTCCGGCTGTAAAAGCGGGGAATTCATTCGATGCGGTCGTTGCGGATACGCCGGCGTGGTTCGGGGATAGCACCGGAGCGGGATGCCAGAATCAGCAAGCCGGCCAGGATCAGCAGACTCGGCACCAGAATGCGCCAATCCCAGCGTTCATGCAGATGCAGATAGGCGGCAACGCCGGCAGCGATCAGCATCGGCCCCTTGATCACGGTTTCCGTATTGAAACCTTCCAGCACCATGATCAGCACCCCGGCGCTGATCAGACCGAGGATCACGATCCAGTTGGCATCCGGAAACAGGTGCAATTCCTTGAGCAACCAGCCAGCGCCCACCACGATCAGGGCAATAGGGAAAAAGGCATTACGCATGGCCTGACTCCTTTCATGCGATCACAGTTACCCCCTCCCCTTGTGGAAGAGGGGCAGACCGGAACAGGTGTTGATCAGTACCCCAGCCCCATCGCTTCTTTCACATCGCGCATGGTTTCACCGGCCACCGCGCGCGCGCGTTCGCAACCGTCGGCCACGATACGCCTTACCAGCGCCGGATCATCCAGGTAGGGCTGGGCGCGCTCGAACATCGGCTTTTGTTCTGCCAAAACACCATCGATCACCGGCTGCTTGCAATCGAGACAACCGATGCCGGCGCTCTTGCAGCCAGCCACCACCCAATCCTTGACCTCGGCATTGGAATAGACCTGATGCAACTGCCACACCGGGCATTTTTCCGGATCGCCTGCGTCGGTGCGGCGTACCCGGGCCGGGTCGGTCGGCATCTGGCGGATTTTCTTGGTGACCACCTCGGCATCTTCACGCAGGCTGATCGTGTTGTTGTAGGACTTGGACATCTTGTTGCCATCGAGCCCCGGCATGCGCGAAGCCTCGGTCAGCAAGGGCTGCGACTCGGGCAGAATCATCTTGCCGCCACCTTCCAGATAACCGAACAGGCGCTCACGATCGGCCTGGCCGATATTCTGGCTCTCTGCCAGCAGGGCACGCGCAGCTTCCAGCGCTTCGACATCGCCATCCTGCTGGTAACGGGTACGCAGTTCCTGATACAGCTTGCCCTTCTTGGCCAGTTTCTTGATCGCGGCCTCGGCCTTTTCCTGATAGCCGACTTCCTTGCCAAATACATGGTTGAAACGCCGTGCAATTTCACGCGTGATTTCAACGTGCGGCACCTGATCTTCGCCAACCGGCACCAGATTGCCGCGGTAAAGCAGAATGTCGGAGGCCATCAGCAAGGGATAACCCAGGAAACCGTAGGTGCCAAGATCCTTGTGGCTGAGTTTTTCGATCTGGTCCTTGTAGGTCGGGATACGTTCCAGCCAGGAAAGCGGCGTGATCATCGACAGCGCCAGATGCAATTCGGCATGCTCGGGAACGCGGCTCTGGATGAAGATCGTACCCTGTTCCGGATCCACGCCGGAGGCCAGCCAGTCGATCACCATGTCCCATGTGCTTTTCCCGATAACACTGACATCGTCATAACCGGTGGTCAGCGCATGCCAGTCTGCCACCATGAAAAAGCATTCGTATTCGCTTTGCAGCTTGACCCAGTTCCTGAGCACGCCGTGGTAATGCCCCAGATGGAGCTTGCCTGTCGGGCGCATGCCGGAGAGAACACGATCGGGAAACATTTCAGAGATCCTTGTCTTGTTGTTATCAAAGAATAAGCAGACGTATCAGGCCATAGCCCAATTGCACCAACGGCATCATCAAGGTGCTGAGAATGCCGAAAAACATCAATCCAATCAGGATATACATGCCGTAGGGCTCGATGCGCGCAAATTGCCAGGCCAGATTGCGCGGCAACAGCGATACAGCGATGCGCCCGCCATCGAGCGGTGGCAACGGTAACAGATTCAGCGCCATCAGGGATAGATTGATGATGATGCCTGCCTGCCCCATCAACGCCATGGGTTGCGCATAACCGCTTTCCGGCATCCACAGCGCCAACCGCAGCAAGATCGCCCAGATCAGTGCCATCACCAGATTGGCGGCGGGGCCGGCTGCCGCGACCCACAGCATGTCTTTCTTCGGCTGACGCATCGCGCCAAAATTCACTGGCACCGGCTTGGCCCAGCCAAACACGAACCCGCCCAGCCATATGCAAAGCAGGGGCAGCAAAATGGTGCCGAACGGATCGATATGCCGGATCGGATTGAACGAACAACGCCCGAGCATCCAGGCGGTCTTGTCGCCAAAGTGCTTGGCGGCATAGGCATGTGCAGCTTCATGGCCGGTGATGGCAAACAGCACTGGC
This sequence comes from Formivibrio sp. oc-25, assembly GCF_055810895.1. NCBI lineage: Bacteria > Pseudomonadati > Pseudomonadota > Betaproteobacteria > Neisseriales > Chitinibacteraceae > Formivibrio > Formivibrio sp. oc-25. The sequence goes on from NZ_JBVVOL010000005.1 coordinate 60,084, forward strand.
AGCGCCCAGATGGCAATTTTCTGGATCAGGTCTTCCATGGGTTTCCTTGAATCACGGCTTCACAGGCCAAAAGGCACGGCGCTGCCCTGCCCCTGGCGTACCAGTACCGGTACATCATCTGAGAGATCAACCACAGTGGTTGGTTCAATGCCGCAATAGCCGCCTTCGATGATCAGGTCGACACAGTTTTCCAGTCGATCGCGGATTTCCCAGGCATCGGACATCGGATGCTCGTCATCCGGCAACAAGAGCGATGACGACAGCATCGGTTCGCCCAGCTCCTCCAGCAGGGCCAGTGCCACCGGATGTTCCGGCACGCGCAGGCCGATGGTGGATTTCTTGGGATGCCACAGGCGCTTGGGTACTTCCTTGGTGGCCAGCAGGATAAAGGTGTACGGCCCGGGCGTGGTACTTTTCAGCATGCGGAACACTTTGTTGTCGACCCGGGCATAGGTTCCCAGTTCGGACAAATCGCGGCAGGCCAGCGTGAAGTGATGCTTGTCACTCAGGTGCCGGATCTGGCGGATGCGTTCCATGGCAGCCTTGTCATCGAGCTGGCAACCAAGCGCGTAGCAGGAATCGGTCGGGTAAACCACCAGACCACCGCCACGGATGATTTCCACCGCCTGCTTGATCAGGCGCGGTTGCGGGGTTTCCGGATGAACACTGAAGAACTGGGCCATGGCTGATTATGTCTAGGGTTGATTTCGAAAAGAGGATTCCGGCCTGGATCAGGCAGAAAGCCAGCGCGTCCATACCGGCTCGCAACCGAAGGGCAGATCTGCATTGATCCCCGGATCGCGCGCACCTTCATTGGTGGCATGGTAGTCGGTACCGCATGAAGCCTGATAACCAAACTCGCGAGCCAGCCGACCAAAGCGCGCCATGTCCGCCACGCCATGGCAGCCGGATGAGACCTCCAGCGCGCAGCCACCAAGACGCTTGAATTCAGTCAGCAGCACGCGCATCGTTTCCGGCCCCATCTCGTATCTGCCAGGATGCGCGAGCACCGCTACGCCGCCGGCTTCGACAATCCAGGTCGTGGCCTCATGCAGCCGAGCCCATTCATGTTCGACATAGCCGGGCATGCCCGGCTTGAGGTATTTGTAAAATACAGAGCGAACATCCTTGGCCTTGCCAATCTCGACGATATAGCGGGCAAAGTGCGCACGGCTGATCATTTCCGGATTTTCGGCATATTTGCGCGCGCCTTCCAGCGCATTCGGGATGCCGGCTTCCGCCAGCGAGGCGGCCATGCGCTCGGCCCTCTCCCACCGACCGGATCGCACCGACGCCAGGCCGGATTGCAGCTGGACATTGTCCGGATCAAAGCCGAGCCCCACGACATGCAGATTGTACTTGCCCCAGCTGACCGAAATTTCGACGCCGGTCACAAAGCCCATGCCAAGCTGCTGGGCTTCATCCGCGGCATCAGGCAGGCCGCTCAGATCATCATGATCGGTCAGGGCAAACAATTGGCAGCCGCGCGAGTGCGCCAGACGCACCAGTTCGCGCGGCGGCAACAGGCCATCGGACACGTTCGAGTGGCTGTGCAGATCTACCAGTATCATTTCTTTTCCATATGGCGGATCTTGAACACCAGCACCGCACCTGCCAGGATCAGTGTCACCAGATTGGGCAAAACCAGCGGCCAGGCGTGCGTCCACAAGGCATACACCAGCCACATGAACACGCCAAATACAAACAGTGCATACATGCCCAGGGAAATATCATTGACCGAGCGCGTTTTCCATACGCGGATCACCTGCGGCAAAAAGGAAATCGTGGTGCAGAAACCGGCCAGATGCCCGATGTAATCCGGATCGATCATGCCGGGAACACTCCGGTGGAAAGATAGCGATCGCCACGATCACACACGATGGAGACGATCACGGCATTTTCCACTTCCGCAGACAGGCGCAAGGCCGCGCACAAGGCGCCCCCCGACGAAATGCCGGCAAAGATGCCTTCCTCGCGCGCCAGGCGCCGCGTGGTTTCTTCAGCCTCGGCCTGAGTAACTTCCAGGATGCGGTCGATCTTGGAAAAATCGCAGATCGACGGTACGTACTCGGCCGGCCATTTGCGAATGCCGGGAATTTGCGCACCATCGCACGGCTGTACCCCGACGATCTGGATATTTGAATTCTGCTGCTTGAGGTAACGCCCCGTCCCCATGATGGTACCGGTGGTGCCCATGCTGGAAACAAAATGCGTGATGGTGCCGGCGGTATCGCGCCAGATTTCCTGGCCGGTTGCCTCGTAATGCGCCAGCGGGTTATCAGGATTGGCGAACTGATCGAGGATCATGCCCTGCCCGGCTGCAGCCATGGCATCGGCCTGATCACGCGCGGCTTCCATGCTCTCGGTCAGGATCACTTCGGCGCCATAGGCTTTCATGGTCTGGATGCGTTCAACGCTGGCATTCTTCGGCATCAACAACACCATGCGATAACCCATCATCGCGGCAGCCATCGCCAGCGCAATGCCGGTATTGCCGGAGGTCGCCTCGATCAGTGTATCGCCGGGTTTGATGTCGCCGCGTTGCTGTGCGTGCCGGATCATGGAAAAAGCCGGCCTATCCTTGACCGACCCTGCCGGATTATTGCCTTCCAGCTTGACCAGAACCACGTTGGAGGTCTGGCCGGGCATGTGTTTCAGGCGCACGAGTGGCGTATTGCCGATGAAATCTTCCAGGTATTTGAACATGAATGCCGTTCCTTGCTGACCGCCTATTATACGGCGTCGAGCCCGGCTTGCCCCGTACAACTTTAACCTGGCAAAACCCGCATCTGGATTTTCCGGCAACACATCCACTCCATCAGCACGCTTTTTGCTGCTACCAAGCCATCAATGCACGTCAAACCGAGTCACCTGACGCACCAGTCATGAATCTTGCTCATCAATTATGTTATTAGTATACTAGTTATGGAGTGATTACCTGAGTGTTGTGAGAATGCGCAAAAGAAATGCAATGCAATATCCAAGATGTTTGATATTTGCATAAGAGAAGGCTACTCATCTGTGTCATAAACTAGCCCTCAAATAAATTGAGCTTCTTCCGTGACCAAACCAACCCATCTACCCACCATGCTCAATCCCAAGCAAGGAGCCAGTGAATGAACCGGTATGTAAGTGTTGACGCCAACAAGTGCATAGGTTGTCGTACCTGTGAAATTGCCTGTGCCATGGCGCATAAAGACGGTTCTGAAGCACTGACTTCGGAAAACTTTTTGCCACGTCTTACCGTGGTCCGGCGCGGCGCCATCACGGCACCGCTGCTTTGTCGTCATTGCGACGATGCGCCTTGTGCCAAGGCGTGTCCGGCCCATGTCATCAGCCACGTGGATGGCACGATCCGCATCGATGAATCGCGCTGCCTGGGTTGCAAGACCTGTGTGGCCGCCTGTCCGCATGAAGCCATCCAGATGATTCAGGTTCCTGCCGATTCGATGCCCGGCACGTTTGTGGCCCACCGCATGAAATCGGTAGCCCACAAGTGCGATCTCTGTCCGGAACAGGCCAACGGTCCGGCCTGTATTCCCGTCTGTCCCACCAAGGCATTGAAGCTGGTGGATCGCAATGAACTGGCAGCAGCATCGCGCAAGCGCTGAGGCGGATCAGGCTGGATATCTGGAAAGGTAAAGTGAAATGAAAAAAGTCATCACGGTGTGTCCGTACTGTGGCTCGGGCTGCAAAATCAATTTGCTGGTGAAGAACAATAAGGTTGTCGGTGCCGAAGCCGCCAACGGTGTGACCAACCAGGGTGAGCTGTGCCTGAAGGGCTATTACGGCTGGGATTTTCTGAACGACACCAAGATCCTGACCCCGCGTCTGAAAAAGCCCATGATCCGTCGCCAGCGTGGCGGTGAATTTGAAGCGGTCTCCTGGGATGAGGCCATCGCCTTTGCCAGTTCGCGCCTGCAGGCCATCAAGGATCAATACGGCCCGGATGCAATCATGCTGACGGGTTCCTCGCGCGGCACAGGCAACGAATCCAACTACATTGCGCAGAAATTCGCCCGTGCCGTGATCGGCACCAACAATATCGATTGCTGCGCGCGCGTCTGCCACGGCCCCTCGGTAGCGGGCTTGCAGGTGACACTGGGCAACGGCGCCATGAGCAACTCGATCGGCGAAATCGAAAACACCGACTGCATCCTGATCTTTGGCTACAACGCTGCCGATTCGCATCCGATCGTGGCACGCCGCATTCTGAAGGCCAAGGAAAAGGGCGCCAAGATCATCGTCTGCGACCCACGCATGATCGAGACCGCGCGTATTGCCGATCTCTACCTGCCACTCAAGAACGGCTCCAACATGGCCTTGGTCAACGCGTTTGCCAACGTGCTGATCACGGAAGGCCTCTACAACCAGGAATTTGTTGCCAGCCATTCCGAAGGCTTTGAGGAATACAAGGCGATGGTGGCGAAATACACGCCGGAATACACCGCCGAAATCACCGGACTGCCGCCGGAACAGGTACGCGCCGCGATGCGCATGTATGCCAGCGCGCCCAGCGCCACCATCATGTGGGGCATGGGGGTCACGCAATGGGGACAAGCGGTCGACGTGGTCAAGGGCCTGTCGAGCCTGGCCACCCTGACCGGCAACCTCGGTCGCCCGAACGTGGGCGTGGACCCGGTCCGCGGCCAGAACAATGTACAGGGGGCCTGCGACATGGGTGCCCTGCCCAATACGCTGCCCGGTTACTACAAGGTGACCGATGCCGAGGCCCGCGCCAGATTTGCCAAGGCCTGGGGTATTGCGGATTTGCCAGCGGAAATCGGCATCAGCCTGACCGACGTGCCGCACAAGATTCATGAGGGCAAGCTCAAGGCCTATTACATCTTTGGCGAAGACCCGCTGCAGACCGACCCGGATCTGGAATCGCTGCGCCGTGAGTTTGAAAAGCTCGAACTCATCATCGTGCAGGACATCTTCATGACCAAGACCGCGATGATGGCCGATGTGATCCTGCCGGCCACCTCGTGGGGTGAGCACGACAACGTGTTTACCGCCGCTGATCGTGGCTTTCAGCGTTGCTACAAGGCGGTCGACGCCAAGGGTGATGTCAAGGATGACTGGGAAATCCACAGCCTGATGGCGACTGCCATGGGTTACCCGATGCAGTACAACAACACCCAGGAAATCTGGGATGAACTGCGTGGGCTGTGCCACCTGTATACCGGCGCCACCTACGAGAAGATGGCCGATCTCGGTTATGTGCAGTGGCCATGTCCGACCGAAGATCACCCCGGCACGCCGTGGCTGTACGAAGGCAACAAGTTCGACACCCCGAGCGGCAAGGCGCAACTGTTCGCCGCAGAATGGCGCGCACCGCTGGAAAAGGTCGATGCTGACTATCCGCTCGGGTTGTGTACCGTACGCGAAGTGGGCCACTACTCCTGTCGTTCCATGAGTGGCAACTGCACTGCCCTGCAGACCTTGGCCGACGAACCGGGCTTTGTACAGGTCCACCCGGACGATGCCAAAAAATATGGTGTGAAGGATCAGGAACTGGTGTGGGTCGCTTCACGGCGCGGCAAGGTCATCACCCGCATCAATGTCAACGAGCGGGTCAACCAGGGGGCGGTGTACATGACCTACCAGTGGTGGATCGGCGCGTGCAATGAACTGACGGTGGATCATGTCGATCCGATCTCCAAGACACCGGAGTACAAGTACAGCGCAGTGAAGCTGGAAGCGATTGCCGATCAGTCGCAAGCTGAAACCTACGTCAAGCTGGAATACAGCAAGATGAAGAACAGCATGCGCAAGGCCGCGCTGGCCTGATCCCACGCTGGAAATGGACACCTCGCTCGGGCGGGGTGTCGTTTCCCTGCCAATCAATATCTGACGTAATGTCTGCTCCTGTTTCCTCTCCCCGCCTGATCGACCGCTTTGGCCGTCGCATCGATTATTTGCGCGTGTCGGTCACGGATCGCTGCGATCTGCGCTGCAGCTACTGCCGCCCCAAGGATTTCGATGGTTACGCCGAGCCGGCCGACTGGCTGACCGGCGCGGAACTCAGCCGTGTGGTCGCCGCCTTTGCCCGGCTGGGCGTCAGCCGTATTCGGCTCACCGGGGGCGAACCGCTGCTGCGCCGCAACCTGACCGGCATCGTTCGCGAACTGGCCACCTTGCCCGGCGTGCAGGATTTGTCGCTCTCGACCAATGCCACGCAACTGGCCAGGCATGCCGTAGCGCTGAAGTCTGCCGGACTGGCGCGCATCAATGTCAGCCTGGATTCGCTCGATAAGCACTGTGTGGAAAAAGTCTCCGGGCGCGACAGCCTGGAGGCAGTGATCACCGGCATCATGGCGGCGAAGGCCGCAGGCATTGCCCCGATCAAGCTCAACATGGTGGCAATGCGCGGGGTGAACGAGCAGGAAATCCCGCGCATGGCGGCATTCTGCCTGGAACATGGCCTGATCCTGCGACTGATCGAAGCCATGCCGGTGGGCGAAGCCGGGCGAAAAACCGAATATCTATCGCTAAACGAAGTGCGGCCACGTCTGGTCGAGCAGTTTGGGCTAATTCCCTGTTCCGCAGAACTGGGCGGCGGGCCGGCGCGCTATTGGCAAACCGCAGATGGCCGCGGTCAGATCGGTTTTATCACGCCGATTTCGCAACACTTCTGCGCTACCTGCAACCGCGTGCGCCTGGGCGTGGAAGGCACGCTCTACCTGTGTCTGGGCCAGGACAACAGCGTGGCCTTGCGGCCACTGCTGCGCGACGGTGCCAGCGATGCCGAACTGGAAATGGCGATTCGCGCGGCGATTGAACTCAAACCGCTGCAGCACGATTTCGAGCAGGCGCCTGAGCGCATCGTGCGCTTCATGTCGCAAACCGGAGGTTGATCATGCTGGACACCACACTACCCGTTTGTGCACTGCAAGCAGACATCCCGATGCCCACCGCGCACAAGCAGATCGCCGCGCTGCGCCATCGCCCGGAAGGCGTGCAGCCGTGTCTGGATCTGGTGGCCGAAGAATATCCGGTGGCTCTGGTTTACAACGGCATCTCGCACGCGGTGATGATGGCCACGCCCTGCGATCTGGAAGCGTTTGCCATCGGCTTTACGCTGTCGGAGGGCATCGTCCCGAGCCTGCGCGAGATTTACGATGTGGAAGTGTTGTTCCAGGCCGAGGGGGCGGAAGTGCAGATCACGATTGCGCAATCGGCCTTTGCGAAACTGAAAGCACATCGCCGCACGCTGACTGGCCGCACCGGCTGTGGCGTGTGTGGCACCGAGAGCCTGAAACTGCTCGATATCGACCCGGACAAGATCACCAGCCAGCGGATTGCGCACCCGGATTCGGCCACGATCCAGCGTATTCTTGCCGACTTGCCGCAGCACCAGCCCCTGATGCAGGCCACCGGCTGCGCCCATGCCGCCGCCTGGTGCTCCGCCGAGGGCGAGATCCTGCGCGTGTTTGAAGATGTCGGGCGCCACAACGCCATGGATAAATTGCTCGGCTGGATGGCCCAATCCCGCATCGATCCGGTGCAGGGGCTGGTCTTTTTGACCAGCCGCGCCAGCTACGAGCTGGTGCAGAAGGCCGCCCGCTGTAATCTTCCCGTACTGGCCACTATCTCGGCTCCGACCGCGCTGGCCGTGCAGATGGCGCAAGGTGCCGGGATTCATCTGCTCAGCTTCTGCCGAAACAACGGGTTTGTGGAATACCCTGCCTGATTTTCAGAAAAAATTTCAATCTCTAAAGCCATGCAAACAGCCGTAGCAGCAAACGGCTGATTGTTGCATCTTGACCTTGCACACCTCACCGGCAACCTTGTTTGCTCCGCTTGCGATCACCCGGATAAAATCGAAAATATATTTTATCGGCGGATACCTCATGCAACGCTTTGCCAACACATTGGCCCCGAAATCAAGCATCGGAATGCACCGCGCCACTGCACTGCCAACCGCGCAAGCAGTGGCTTTCATTCATAACCCAAAGAACTCGATCAACGGTGAAATGACAATTTTTTGACATGAATCCGAAAACCACGGCCATTTCCCGCGTCTACGAACAGATCCGGCAGGACATCATCAACGGATTGCTCGCTCCAGGGCATAAACTCAAGATCGACAGCATGGCTTCGCGCTACGAGACGGGCGTGAACCCGGTGCGTGAAGCATTGAGCCGACTCTCTACCGAAGGGCTGGTTGAACACCGGGATCAGCGCGGCTTTTACGTTCACGCCATGCGTGCCGCAGAATTTCGCGAACTGGTCAAAACCCGCTGCTGGCTGGATTGCAAGGCTCTGGAAGAATCCATTTCCCATCGAGACAGCGCGTGGGAAGCGGCACTGCACCAGGCTTATGAAGCGCTTTCGGCCACGCCGCGTGCGCTGGAGCACGAGGAACGTTTTTACAGCAACCCGCAATGGCAAAGCCGGCATCGGGCCTTTCATCTGGCCTTGCTCGCCAATTGCGGATCCAGCTGGTTACTGCGCTATTGCGAAGATCTCACCAATCAGGCCGAACGTTATCGGGCACTGGCCGATGCCAAGGGCTACCAGCAGCGCAACACACCGGACGAGCATCGCGCGATCATGGAGCATGCCCTGGCCGGCCGTTGTCCCGAGGCCGTTACCTTGCTGCAGCAACACTATCTGCGCACACTGGAATTCGTGGAAAAAGCCTTGTGGCAATAAAAAACGTCGCACATGAAATCAGGCGCGACGTTTTTTGTTCGGGAAAAACTGCGATCAGGCGATCGTTATACGCGCAAATTTGCGCTTGCCCACCTGCAGCACCACGGTTTCACCCTTGGCAATCACCAGCGCCTTGTCACTGACTTTCTCGCCATTGATCTTCACCGCACCAGCCTGGATATCGCGCATCGCCTGCGAGGTGGACGGACAAAGCTGGGTTTCTTTCAAGGCGTGGGTAATCGAAACCCCCTCGCCTTCCGCCGGCAGCGAGAATTCCGGCATTTCATCCGGAATTGCGCCCTTCTGGAAACGGGCTTCGAAATCAGCCAGCGCTGCCTGTGCCGCAGCTTCGCCATGGAAGCGCGCCACGAATTCCTGCGCCAGCATCACCTTGATATCGCGCGGGTTGCGTCCGGCATCGACTTCGGCCTTGAACTGGCGGATTTCGGCCATCGGGCGGAAAGAAAGCAACTCGTAATAGCGCCACATCAGCGTATCGGACACGCTCATGGTCTTGCCGAAGATTTCATTGGGCGCTTCGCTGATGCCGATATAGTTGCCCATGGACTTGGACATCTTGTTCACGCCATCAAGCCCTTCCAGCAGCGGCATCATCAAGACCACCTGCGGCTCCATGCCATGCTGCTGCTGCAGGGTGCGGCCCATCAGCAGGTTGAACTTCTGGTCGGTACCGCCGAGTTCCATGTCGGATTTCATCGCTACCGAGTCATAGCCCTGCATCAGCGGGTACATGAATTCATGGATCGCGATCGGCTGGTTGGCCTTCATGCGCTTGCCAAAATCGTCGCGTTCCAGCATGCGCGCCACCGTCATGGAAGCTGCGAGCTTGAGCATGCCGGCCGCGCCCAGCTCGTTGAGCCAGGTCGAGTTGAACATGATTTCGGTCTTGGCCGGATCGAGAATCTTGAAAACCTGATCGGCATAGGTCTGTGCATTGGCCTTGACCTGCTCTTCGGTCAGTGGCGGACGCGTGGTGTTCTTGCCGGTCGGATCGCCGATGCGGCCGGTGAAATCACCGATCAGGAATTGGGCGTGGTGGCCGAGATCCTGCAACTGACGCAGCTTGTTGATCACCACGGTATGTCCTAGATGCAGATCCGGCGCGGTCGGGTCCATGCCGAGCTTGATCTTGAGTGGTACGCCGGTTTCGCGGCTCTTTTCCAGTTTCTTGACGAGTTCGTTTTCCGGGATGATTTCTTCGGCACCGCGCTTGATGACTTCCAGTGCGGCAACGGTATCGGGGTGAAGGGTCTTTTCTGCAGTATCGGTCATGGTCGTCAAGGTGAAATGGCGCAAAGGGCGGATTATAGCGCGAGCAACCCGGCAAGCCCATGCGCGCCACTCAGAGCCTGTTCACGTATATGTGGCGAGAAGCCGTCAGCGGGGTGAAGCGCAGCGCAAAAACCGGAATGTACAGGGAGTACATGAGGACGCCCAGCAGGAAGCACCTTTCGTGTGTTTTGAGCAGCACATGAGCCCCGATCACGGCTTCGCAGCAAGATACGTGAACAGGTTTTCACATCACCAGCACCGCAGCCCCTTGTACCCTGCCTTGTCGCAAAGCCAGCAAGGCTTCGTTGGCCTGCTCCAGCGGGAACGTCTGTATCGCGGTATGAATCGGCACATCGCGCACGAATGCCAAGAAGCGCTCGCCATCCAGCCGGGTGAGATTGGCCACCGAGCGAATCTGGCGCTCGCCCCACAGGATGCGATAGGGGAACGCCGGGATATCGCTCATGTGAATCCCCGCGCACACCACCGTCCCACCCTTGCGCACCTGCTGCAAGGCCATCGGCACCAACTCGCCGGCCGGCGCGAAGATCAATGCGGCGTCCAGCGCCTGCGGCGCTGCGACATTACAATCGCCAACCCAGGCAGCGCCGAGCTGGCGGGCAAAGGACTGGCTCTCAATATCGCCCTGGCGTGTAAACGCATAGAACCGCCGACCTTGCTGCACCAGCACCTGCGCCAGAATATGTGCCGCTGCGCCAAAACCGTAAATCCCGACATGTTGCGCATCGCCCGCCATGCATAGCGCCCGGAAACCGATCAGCCCGGCGCAGAGCAGCGGCGCCAATTCAGCCGCCGATTGCGATTCAGGCAAAGGAAAACAGAATCTCGCATCGGCCACGGTATATTCGGCGTAGCCGCCGTGGATCTGGTAACCGGTAAAGCGTGCCCGATCGCACAGATTTTCCTGCCCGGACAGACAAAAGACACAGGCGCCGCAAGTCCAGCCCAACCACGGCACGCCAATACGCTGGCCGATTGCAAACCCGCGCACCTTGTCGCCGCACGCCTGCACCCGCCCGACGATTTCATGCCCGGGGATGATGGGCAATATGGGGTCTGGCAATTCACCATCCACCAGATGTAGATCGGTACGACATACCCCGCAGGCTTCCACCTTGAGCAGGATCTGATCCGCAGCCGGTTGCGGTATCGGCAAATCAGTCAGGCTGAGTGGGGTATGTGGTGATTTCAGCAACATTGCACGCATCATGAAACCTCTAACATTCAATTGCTTGAATGCATTTTCTCAAGTTCAGCATGAATTGAATCCAGCCTGGCATAGAGTGGCGCGAGCTTCTTGCGCAGATCTGCCACGGTATGACTGGCCATCTTGATGAGCGTACTTCGAATGGCATCCGGCGCCGGAATCGCACGATATTCCTCCGCCGGAATCGGGGTATCCGGGTGCCCCTCACGAAACGCCGCGAATTCTGCGGCAAACACACATTCGCGCGGTTTGGTTACCGCACAATCCAACCGTCCTTCATGGATGCGACAGGGGTGACACAGACGCTTGCATTCGCGTCGCGGAATCGTATCGAGCGGCGCGTGGCGCGCGCACTCCAGTTTGGCCTCGGCTTCGCACAACGCAGCCTCCAGCGGGGGGATGACAAACTGGAGCAGCTCATCGCGCTCTTCGAGCAATTCCATTTCGCGGAACGGATAGCTTGCGGTATTCATGACGGAACCTCCCCTTCATGGGCCCTGATTTGAGTGTAGCCAACCTGATAGGGAAAACGCGGCTGGCATCTACCCGGTTGACGCGCCAGAATTCATTTAGATAAGCGTCGAACAAGGAATACGCCATGCAATCCCAGCCCCATCCTCTTGCCCTGCGCCAGATTTCCTTGATTGGTGCGCCGACCGACGTGGGCGCCAGTGCACGAGGTGCCTCGATGGGGCCGGAGGCCTTGCGTGTGGCCGGTATCGAGCCTGCACTATGCAACCATGGCCTGGATGTGGAGGATCTTGGCAATCTGAGCGGTCCCGCCAATCCGTGGGAAGAATCGGAAGCAGGCTACCGCCATCTGGACGAGGTTATCCCGTGGAATCAGGCAGTGTATGAGGCAGTTCTCGCCACGTTGAAACGCAATCGCCTGCCGATACTGCTTGGGGGCGATCATTCACTCGCTATCGGCTCGATCAGCGCGGTGGCACGCCATTGCCGGGAAACGGGCAGGAAACTGCGCGTACTGTGGCTGGATGCGCATGCGGATTCCAACACAGCCAGCATCACCCCCAGCGGCAACCTGCACGGCATGCCCGTATCGATTCTGTGCGGACATGCCCCGCATGACCTGGCCAATCTGAGCGGTACCCGGCCCGCCGTGGCACCCGAGGTATTTCGCCTGATCGGCATTCGCAGTGTGGATCCGGCCGAAAAGCAGTTTGTCCACCAGCTCAACCTAGATGTGTTTGACATGCGCTTCATCGATGAAGCCGGCATGCACCGCGTCATGGAACGTGCGCTGGCGGGGCTCGACAGCAACACCCACCTGCATGTGAGTTTCGATGCCGATTTCATCGATCCACAGATCGCGCCGGGCGTCGGCACACCGGTACCCGGCGGCCCGACCTACCGCGAAGCGCAACTGTGCATGGAAATGATTGCAGACACCGGCCTCTTGGCTTCACTCGACATCATGGAGCTCAACCCGGCCATGGATGTGCGCAACCAGACTGCGCAACTCGCAGTGGATCTGGTGGAGAGCCTGTTTGGCAAATCAACGCTGATGCGCAAGCAGCTATAATCTCGCCTTTCCTCTACACCCGAATTGCCATGCCCGATTACTACATCGGCCTGATGACCGGCACCAGCCTGGACGGCATCGATGCCGTTCTGATCGATTTTTCCGGCCCACAGCCGCACCTGATCGCCACGCACGGCACGCCGCTGGCGGCTGATTTGCGCGCTGACCTGCTGGCTCTGCAGGCACCGGGCGACAACGAGTTGCACCGCATGGCGCTTGCGGCCAACGCGCACAGTGAAGCCTGTGCCAACGCCGTCGGCGAACTGCTGCTGCAAGCCGGTATCCCTGCAGAACAGGTCACCGCCATCGGCAATCATGGCCAGACGATCCGCCATCGGCCGGAACTGGGTTATACCTCGCAGATCGGCAATCACGCCTTGCTGGCGGAACGCACCGGCATCACCGTCGTCGGTGATTTTCGCAGCCGCGATGTCGCAGCCGGCGGTCAGGGTGCGCCGTTGGTGCCGGCTTTTCACCAGGCCATTTTTGGAGTCTCCGATCAGACTCGCGTAATCGTGAATGTCGGCGGAATTGCCAATCTGACCATACTGCCGGCACAGGGCACGGTTACCGGCTGGGACTGTGGTCCGGGCAATGTGCTGATGGATCTGTGGATTCAGCGTCATCGGCAACAAGCCTACGATGCCGGCGGCGCCTGGGCCGCCAGTGGCCGGGTTCTGCCGGACCTGCTGCAGCACCTGCTCGAAGAGCCATGGTTTGCCCTGCCCGCACCCAAGAGTACCGGGCGCGATCTGTTCCATGCCGACTGGCTGGATCAAAGACTGGCCGGGCGGGCTGATCAGGCAGAAGATATCCAGGCCACCCTGTGTGCGCTGACTGTACGCACCATTGCCAATGCCACCCGGGCTCACCACCCGGCCACGCTCTATCTGTGCGGCGGCGGCGCGCATAACCATGCACTTGCCGGCATGCTGGCAAGCGAATTGCCCGGCACTCGCATCTTCACCACAGCCGAGCTGGGTGTTGACCCGGATTGGGTCGAGGCCTATGCCTTCGCCTGGCTTGCCTACCGCTGCCTGCACCATCAACCCGCCAACCTGCCCGCTGTCACCGGAGCGCGCGGCCTGCGCGTTCTGGGAGCGATCTACCCGAAATGATCGAACCTGCCCGCATTGCCTTTTCGGCCGAAGGCATTCCCTACTCCGCCGCATTCGACGACATCTACCACACCACCGATGGCGGACTGGGGCAAGTCTTGCACGTATTCATGGCCGGCAATGGCCTGCCACAGCGCTGGCAGGGGCGTGAGGCATTCACCATTCTGGAAACCGGCTTCGGGCTCGGTTTCAGCTTTCTGGTGACCTGGCAGGCCTGGCGCAATGATCCGCAGCGCAGCAAGCGTCTGCATTTCATCTCGGTAGAAAAACACCCGTTCAATACGCTCGACCTGGCGCGCCTGCACACGGCCTGGCCCGAGTATGAAGCGCTGTCACAGGAACTTATCGCCGCTTGGCCAAACCTGTGCGAAGGGCGGCATGAACTGCTGCTTGATGATGGCCGGGTAAAGCTTACCCTGCTGTTTGGCGATGCCTTGCAGCAGTTGCCCAGCCTTGATGCAGCTGCCGATGCGATCTATCTGGACGGTTTTGCCCCGTCGAAAAACCCGGATATGTGGTCGATGCCGCTGTTTGCCCAACTGGCCCGCCTGGCGGCCGGCGATTGCACGCTGGCAACCTGGACGGTAGCCGGATCGGTCCGACGCGGATTGAACGAGGCCGGCTTCACCGTCGCCAAATCAGCGGGTTTTGGCGGCAAACGCCAGATGCTGACAGGTCAGCGCACACGGATTTAATGCTGCCATCCATGCTCGATTTGCCCCATTCGCACTATCCGCATAGAATACCGGCTCTCCGCTCTGTCCAGTCCACGCGTTTCTATCTGTTTATTTCTATCTGCCTTTGACTGGCATCTCTTGTGTAGATGACAGGCCGATGACTTCCTGTTGGAGTCCTGATGTCCTTTGCCGCCCTTGGCCTTGCGGACGAACTCGTTCGCGCCGTAACCGAACTCGGTTACACCACCCCGACCCCGATCCAGCAACAAGCGATTCCCGCCGTCTTGAGCGGTGGCGACTTGATGGCTGGCGCCCAGACCGGTACCGGCAAGACTGCCGGCTTTACCTTGCCGATCCTGCAAAAACTGATCACGCAACCGGTTGATCACAAGAAAATCCGCGTACTGGTTCTGGTACCGACACGCGAACTCGCAGCCCAAGTCGAAGAATCCGTGCGTGAATATGGCAAGTTCACCAAAGTGACTTCATTGGTGATGTTCGGTGGCGTCAGCATCAACCCGCAGATGCAGGCACTCAGAAAGCGTATCGACATCCTGGTCGCTACGCCGGGCCGACTGCTCGATCATGTCAGCCAACGCAGTGTCGACCTCTCGCATATCGATACGCTGGTGCTCGATGAGGCAGATCGCATGCTCGACATGGGCTTCATCCGCGATATCAAGAAGATCCTCGCCCTGTTGCCCAAACAGCGCCAGAACCTGCTGTTCTCGGCCACGTTCTCGGATGAAATCAAGGAACTGGCCGATGGCCTGCTCAACAATCCGGCACTGATTGAAGTCGCGCGCCGCAATGCCACAGCCGAAACCATTGCCCAGCGCGTCTACACGGTGGATCGGGAACTCAAGCGCAACCTGCTCGCGCACCTGATCAAGGAGCATGACTGGCATCAGGTGCTGGTGTTCACGCGAACCAAGCATGGCGCCAACCGGCTGGCGGAATTCCTGAACAAGGATGGCATTACCGCACTGGCCATTCACGGCAACAAGAGCCAGGGTGCACGCACGCGCGCTTTGTCCGAATTCAAGAGTGGTGATCTGCAGGTGCTGGTTGCGACCGACATCGCCGCGCGCGGCATCGATATCGAAGAACTGCCGCATGTAGTGAATTATGAATTGCCCAACGTACCGGAAGACTACGTGCACCGCATCGGCCGCACCGGGCGCGCGGGCGCACAAGGCGAAGCCATTTCGCTGGTCTGCGTGGATGAGCTGAAGTTGCTGGCCGATATCGAGCGCAAGATCAAGCGCGAGATCCCGGCTGAAACCGTACCCGGCTTTGCCTGGGATCCGACCGCCACACCGGAACCGATCCTGAATGGCCGCAACCGCCAGCCTCGCCAGGGCAATCCGCGCCCAAGTCAGCCCAAGCAAAAACGTGATGAACAACCCCGCCAGAAAGCGGAAGACAAACGTCCGGCCAGCCCACGCAAACCGGCTCAAGGCAAGCCTGTGCCAACCACCCAATCGGCCAGGCGTCCTGCCAAGCCAGCGGCATCCGGTAACGTACCGCCGAAGCCCGACCGTGAGGTCAACGGTAATGTCATACCCAAGCCCAAAGCCGATGTAAACGGCAATGTCGCACCCAAGTCCGAATCGAAAAATCGTGGTCGCCGCCCTGCAGCAGTACCGGCATTGCTGGGCGGACATCGTTCTGGCGGTCGCCATCACTGATCCTGACTCTCCGTAGCCGCTAACGAAAACGCCCGGTCATTCGACCGGGCGTTTGTTATTTTTAAAATCTGATCTCAGAATCTGTTCAGATACGGAAACCGCTGAACAACTGCTTGAGATACCCGGCCATGTGATTGAGCTGACGCACCGCATCGGTCGCCTTTTGCATGGCCGCATCGGATTCCTGCATCTGGTTGGTGATGTTCTCCGCGCTCTGCGCCATGGCGGTGGTCGCGTTTTGCTGCTCACGCGTTGAATGGGCGATCTCGCTGATTTTCTGCATCACCTGCGCCATGTTTTCGCGGATCGATGCAATCTTGCCCGCTGCGTCGTTACTCATGCCGACGCCGCTCTGCACCGCACCCAAGGTGCTTTGCATGCTGTCGACTGCCTGGCTGGTTTCCGAGCGGATGCCGTCGATCATGCCGGTAATCTGCACCGTTGCGGCGCCGGTACGCTCGGCCAGCTTGCGCACTTCATCGGCTACCACGGCAAAACCCCGTCCCTGCTCACCGGCCCGGGCAGCCTCAATGGCAGCGTTGAGCGCCAGCAGATTGGTCTGGTCGGCAATTTCCTTGATGACTTGCGTAATACCGCTGATCTCCTGCGCATGCTGATTCAGGCGGTCGAGCAGGCCAGACAACGATTCCACCTCATGGGCGGATCTGCCAACTTCCTGCGCCACATTCTGTACCGACTGGGCAGAATCGAATGACAAGGTACCGGTTGCATTGACCAGTGAGTTGGCCTCCTGCGAATTCTCAGCAATATGAGAAATGCTTACCGTAATTTCTTCAATGGTGGCGGCATTGGCCGATGCCAGATCGGAAAGCCGGTCCGAATCGTGTGCGAGGTGCTCCAGCACTTCGTTGATATCGTTCACCCCAATCGTAAGATGCTCGGCTTCGTGCTGGATATCCTTGAACATCTGCTGCAACTGTCCCAGGAAGCGGTTGAATGCCTGTGCGGTACGGGCTATTTCATCGTTGCCGTGGATTTCGATGCGGCTGGTCAGATCGCCACCACCCTTGGCAATTTCCTCCATCGCCAGCTGGATGCGACCCAAGTCCCGCAGCATGCGACCCAGGATGGCGCCGGTCAGCGGAATGACGATGGCGATGATCACCAAGAGTGTTAGCAGCGATTGCCACAACAAGGTCTGCAACGGGGCAAGCGCGGTGGCCTTGTCGATCACCAGGCCCAGATACAGACCGGTATCCGGTATTTCCTTCAGCATGATTAGCTTGTCGCGGCTATCGATCTCGGCTTCTGTCAGCTCCGTAGTAGTCGCCAGTTGAGTCAGCTGGTCAGTTGCCAGCTTGGGCGATAATTCGCTCATCGGCTTGAGCATGCGCTGGGCATCGCGATGCGCGAGCACGGTGCCATCCTTGCCGGCCAGGAACAGATACCCGTCACCCGCCAGATTGATCGACAGTACGTCCTTGACCACGTCATCCAGGAAGATATCGGCGGCAGCTACGCCCTTGAGCTCGCCATCGCGCTTGACCGGCGAGGCAAATGACAGCACCAGTTTCTTGGTGCCGGCATCAACATAGGGCGCCGTCAGAATGGTTTTGCCGGCTTCCACCGCCTGCTTGTACCAGGGGCGGCTGGTCGGGTCATAGTCGGCGGGCAGACCCAGCTCCTTGCTGGCCAGCATCTGCTTGTCGGCTGTGCCGAAATAAGCAGAATCAAACGTGGCACTGTCAGCGGCCTGGGCAATGACCGGAGCGGGATCATCGACCTTGCCCAGCCCTTGGGCGAACGCCGTAATGATGCGCTCCTTGCCCGTCACCCATTCCTTGATCGTGCGGCTGGTACCGTTCGCCGTGCTCACGATTTCATTGCGCAAGCCACTCTGGATCATTTCATTGCGCATGCGCAGGTAACTGCCCACTGTCAACGCCAGTGTTATCGCTAATGCCAGCAAGGCGATAAAAACAATCAGCTTGCCGCGAAGAGTCTTGATCATGTTTTTCCTGTGTAGCGTCGGTTATTTTTCGTCATCGATATTTGTTAACCCTGTTTGTCCTAGTCGCAAAAAGTTCTCAGCGAAATCACAAGCAGATGGTTGATGCTTTATTTTTGGCACAAATTCACCACCTATGCCATAAGTGCAACAACATTAGACAATGATTATATGACCTACACCCCGCCAGGGGAAATCCGGTTTATCCCTTGTTTTTATTGAATTTATAGCCTCATACAACAAATATCATTCAGCTTTTCCACAAACTTTCCCCGCATCGATGGATTGCTTTCTGTCAGCCTTACTTGCAGAAAATATTGACAATCAAGCGAATAATGGGAACAAGCACATAAACCGAATTGCTTGAAATCTTCCAACCCCACGCCCATCTTGGAACCAGACATAACCAGTTTCTTTGGAGGGTTAATTCCATGCGTTTCGATAAACTCACCACCAAATTCCAGCAAGCATTCGCTGATGCCCAGAGCCTGGCGCTCGGCCACGACAATCCGGCGATCGAACCCCAGCACCTGCTGCTGGCCCTGCTCAACGACAGCGAATCCGGCACGGGTGCCTTGCTGGCACGCGCCGGCGTGAATGTCGTGCCGTTGAAGGCTGCACTCGAACAAGCGATCAAGCGGCTGCCCAAGGTCGAAGGCATTGATGGCGAAATTTCAGTCTCGCGCGATCTGAACAACCTGCTCAATCTGGTCGACAAGGCTGCGATCAAACGTAGTGATCAGTTCATTTCCAGCGATCTCTATCTATTGGCACTCAGCGAAGACAAAGGCGAAACCGGCAAGTTGCTCAAGCAGCACGGCGGCAAGGCGGAAGCCATCGCGGCGGCCATCGATGCCGTTCGCGGTGGCGAAGCCGTGGATAGCGCGGATGCCGAACAAAAACGCGAGGCGCTGACCAAGTACTGCATTGACCTGACCGAACGCGCGCGCGCCGGCAAGCTCGATCCGGTGATCGGCCGCGATGACGAAATCCGACGCGCCATCCAGGTATTACAGCGCCGCACCAAGAACAATCCAGTGCTGATCGGCGAGCCGGGCGTGGGCAAGACCGCCATTGTCGAAGGTTTGGCGCAACGCATCATCAACGGCGAAGTGCCTGAATCGCTCAAGCACAAGAAAGTGCTGGTACTCGATCTGGCCTCCCTGATTGCCGGCGCCAAGTATCGCGGCGAGTTCGAGGAGCGCCTGAAGGCGGTGCTCAACGAACTGGCCAAGGACGAAGGCAACAACATCGTGTTCATCGATGAATTGCACACGCTGGTCGGCGCGGGCAAAGCCGAAGGCGCCATGGATGCCGGCAATATGCTCAAACCCGCGCTGGCACGGGGCGAGCTGCACTGCATCGGTGCAACCACGCTCGATGAGTACCGCAAATATGTGGAAAAAGATGCTGCGCTGGAGCGCCGCTTCCAGAAGGTGCTGGTCGAGGAACCGAGTGTGGAGGACACCATTGCCATCCTGCGCGGTCTGCAGGAAAAGTATGAGATCCACCACGGCGTGGACATCACCGACCCGGCCATTGTTGCCGCGGCGGAGTTGAGTCACCGCTACATTACCGATCGATTCCTGCCAGACAAGGCCATCGACCTGATCGATGAGGCCGCCTCGCGTGTGAAGATGGAGCGCGATTCCAAGCCCGAGGTCATGGACAAGCTCGACCGGCGCCTGATCCAGCTCAAGATCGAACGCGAAGCGATGAAACGCGAGAAGGATGAAGCCTCGCAGAAACGCCTGGCGCTGATCGAGGAAGAAATCGGCCGGCTGGAAAAAGAGTATTCCGATCTGGAAGAAATCTGGAAGGCCGAGAAAGCCAGCGCACTGGGCAGCCAATCGATCAAGGAAGAGCTTGAACAGCTCAAGCAGGCGCTCGATGCCGCGCGTCGCCGCGGCGACTGGCAGCGCGCATCGGAATTGCAATACGGTGAACTGCCGGCGCTGGAAGCCAAGCTGCATGCGGCAGAAGCACGCGAAGCCAGCGGCAGCCAGACCAGATTGCTACGCACCGAAGTCGGCGCAGAGGAAATCGCCGAGGTGGTCAGCCGCGCCACGGGTATTCCGGTCAGCAAGATGATGCAAGGCGAGCGCGACAAGCTGTTGCGCATGGAAGATCAGATCCACAAGCGCGTAGTCGGCCAGGATGAGGCTGTTCGATTGGTTTCTGATGCGATCCGCCGTTCGCGCTCAGGGTTATCGGACCCGAACCGGCCATATGGATCGTTCCTGTTCCTTGGCCCGACCGGCGTCGGCAAGACTGAGCTGTGCAAGGCGCTGGCCGAATTCCTGTTCGATTCGGAAGAGCACCTGATCCGTATCGACATGAGCGAATTCATGGAAAAGCACTCGGTGGCCCGCCTGATCGGTGCACCGCCCGGCTATGTCGGTTATGAGGAAGGTGGTTATCTGACCGAACATGTGCGCCGCCGCCCCTACTCGGTGATCCTGCTCGACGAAGTGGAAAAAGCGCATCCGGACGTGTTCAACGTGCTGCTGCAGGTGCTTGATGACGGACGACTGACCGATGGCCAAGGCCGTACCGTGGATTTCAAGAACACGGTGGTGGTGATGACCAGCAATCTCGGGTCCGAACTGATCCAGAGCATGGCTGAAAGTGAATACCAGCTGATCAAGATGGCGGTACTGGGCGAAGTGAAAACCCACTTCCGGCCGGAATTCATCAACCGCATCGACGAAGTGGTGGTATTCCACGGCTTGGGCAGAGAGCATATCCGCGACATCGCCCGTATCCAGCTCAAGCGCCTGGAATCGCGCCTGCAGCATATGGAGATGGATCTTGTCGCCACCGATGCTGCGCTGAATCTGGTATCCGAGGCCGGTTTCGATCCGGTCTATGGCGCCCGGCCGTTGAAGCGCGCTATCCAGAGCGAGATCGAAAACCCACTGGCGAAGAAGATCCTCAACGGCGAATACCTGCCCAAGGACGTGATCCGCGTCGATGCCGGCAAGGGCATGATCATCTTCGGCAAGGGCTGATACTTGCCACTGCAAAACAAGCAAGGCTGCCATCTGGCAGCCTTGTTTTTCGGCATTTCGTCCGCGATCAGGCCTTCAGCAAGGTCTCGATATAACGCTTCACGCCCTCTTCCACCGTCAGCATCGGCGCGGTGTAGCCGGCTGCGCGCAAACGCCCCAGATCGGCCTGGGTAAAGCTCTGGTACTTGCCCTTGAGCGCGTCCGGGAACGGGATGTACTCCAGAATGCCTTGCGCGACCAGTTCATCAAGCGTGAGCGCCGGCTTGCCCTCTGCGACACGGCAGGCGTTCACGGAGGCCACCGCCACATCGTTGAACGGCTGGGCGCGCCCAGACCCGATATTGAAGATACCGCAGACATCCGGATGATCAAGGAACCACAGGTTGACCTTGACGATATCCTCGATCGAGACGAAATCGCGCATCTGCCCGCCATTCGGATAACCGTCATCGCCCTCGAACAGTTTGACCTTGCCGGTTTCGCGATACTGGTTGCAGTGGTGGAAAGCCACCGAGGCCATGCGGCCCTTGTGCCATTCGCGCGGACCGTAAACATTGAAATAACGGAAACCCGCGACCTGCGCGGTCAGCGACTCCCAGCGCTGGCGCAAGACCTGATCGAACAGCAGCTTGGAATAACCGTAGACGTTCAGTGGCCCTTCACAGGCAGGCTCCTCGCGAAAGCCGTTCTTGCCCGGACCGTAGGTCGCGGCGCTGGAGGCATACAGGAACGGAATTTCCTCGGCCTGGCAGAATTCAAACAGCAAGAGCGTGTACTGATAGTTGTTGTCCATCATGTACTTGCCGTTGTGCTCCATCGTATCCGAGCACGCGCCCTGATGCAGGATGGCGGAGATTTCGCCATCCCAGTGCCCGCCCACCACCTCGGCCAGGAATTCTTCCTTGTCGACATAATGCGCAATCTGGCAATCGGCCAGGTTGCGGAACTTGTCGCCGCGGGTGAGATTGTCCACCGCGATGATGTTGGTTTCGCCACGCGCATTGAGCGCCTTGACGATGTTGGAACCGATAAAGCCGGCCGCGCCGGTGACTACGATAGCCATGATGAGTCCTCAGTTGATGCGCCAGTCGATCGGCGCATAGCCATGTTGTTCAAGATACTGGTTGGCTGCGGAAAAGTGTCCGCAACCCAGGAAACCGCGATAGGCCGACAAGGGCGAGGGATGCACCGATTGCAGCACGCAATGCCGTTCAGACGCAATCAGACTGTTTTTTTTCTGCGCATGCGCACCCCACAGCAGGAACACCAGGTGTTCACGCTGGGCGGATAGTCCTGAAATCAGCGCATCGGTAAACGGTTCCCAGCCTTTCTTGGCATGCGATCCGGCCTGGTCGGCGCGCACCGTCAGCGACGTATTCAATAGCAGCACCCCTTGTTTCGCCCAATCCTGCAGGCAGCCATGCTGGGGCGGCGTGTGGCCGAAGTCGCGCGCGATTTCCTTGAAGATATTGGCAAGCGACGGCGGGATGCGGATGCCTGTCGGCACGGAAAAGCTCAACCCATGCGCTTCGCCCGCTCCGTGATAGGGGTCCTGCCCCACAATCACCACGCGCACATCCTGCGGTGCCACGCCATGCAGCGCAGCAAACCAGTGTTCACGCGCGGGGTAGACGATCTGTTCGTCGGCAACTTCCTGTTCCAGAAAGCTGGTCAGTTTCTGCCAGGAAGGCTGATTCAGCGCGCTCTGCGCCAGCGCCTGCCATGGTGACGGCACCATTTGCGAGAGCCAGTTCATGCTTGTCCTCCACGTTCCTGCTGGATCATGCGCCGATGCCGCCGGAACACGGTGCGCTCCCAGCCATCGCGCAATGCTTCATCGGTAATTTGCAGATCGACATCGATCTGCCAGCGCCCATCCACGGCCTGACAACTGCGTACGCACGCCGGCAATTGCAGCAGAAACGGTAAATCCGTTGAGAGATTCAATACGACTGCACCTTGCTTCCCCGGTTCCAGCGCTTGTCCATCGCTCCAGCGCATTGCCTCCAATCCGATCGATGCAGGGCAAGCTGCCGGATTCGGCCCGGCGAGCGATCTGGCCAGCCAGAGCAGGGCCAGGTCGAGCTTGGCATGCAACTCTTCCTGCACATCCTCGCGCTCCCTGACCGTATGTTCAAAACCGGCCAGCACGCTCAGATAGCGTGCGGCTTCAAACGCAGACTGGTTGTAATCATCACGCCAGCCCAGCGGCAAGCTGGCATAAAAGTGCAGACCTTCGATCATGGGTGGAGGAATGAAAGGCTGGAGGGAAAAGATACCGGCAATTATAGCGCGCCGATCATTTGCAAGCTGCCAGCAAGCCACATTGCCTGACTCGCTCATACAGACAGATTGCCGCAGCAGCGCCGACATTGAGCGATTCAATGCCTGCAGCCATCGGGATTTTCAGGCGTATCGCGGCAAGACTGGCCAATTCCGTCGAAACACCGGCACCCTCCGCCCCGAATGCCAAGGCCAGGCTGCCACGTAAGTCGGTCTGGTACAGATCTGTTGCGCCATCGAGCATCGTCACCGCCAACTGGCCTTCAAATTGCCGGGCAAACTGGATCAGATCCGCACGCTCGATAATATCCAGCACTGCCTGTGCACCCATGCCGGCGCGCAGAGTCTTCGGCGACCAGACATCGGCACAGGCGCTGGACAATAATACCTGTTCAACACCCGCCGCCACGGCCGTGCGCAGAATGCTGCCGACATTACCCGGATCCTGCACACCATCGAGCAAGAGACAGAAACCACGCAGGCGGGGCTCGGGGCTATCCGGCATGCGCACCAGGGCAAGCACTCCGCTAGGGCTGGGCAATTCCGACAATTCGGCAAACAGGCGATCATCCAGCAGACTGACGGGCACATGGGCACGCAGCAGCAATTGGGCAATTTCCGGGTTTTCCCTGCCAGCTTGCGTCAGCAGAATGCGCTCGACGGGTCTGCCGGCATCCAGCCACGCTGCCAGCAGATGCGCACCATCCAGCACGGCCAGACCGGTTTTGAGCCGCTCGCGTCGTTGCAGCACCAGTTTGCGCACATCCTTGAAAAGCCCATTTTGGGCGGACTGTATCAAATCCATTTACAGCTCGGCATTGAAGGTCAGGGCCTGGGTCGTCAACAGGCAGATTTTTTTGAAATGCTGGTAATCAGTATCGGTCAATCGCGGTGTACCGTTGCGATCAGCCATGATCAATCCGATAGGTTTGCTGCCGGCAAAAATCGACATCAGGCAAAAATCATCCCAACCGAAACCATTGCGGACAACGGCCGGGAGATGCGGCAGATACTTGGCGGCATTGCCCGGGTTGAGCCACAAACCTTGTGGCTTTTCCAGAAGCCTCGCAAGCAAGCCCGCCACGTCAGTGCGTTCTTGCCAATCGCGCATCGCATGATTGGCAGGCCAGCCCGTTACATAACGAGCACGCAACACAGCCTGGCCGGGCACCATCAAGGCAAATACGATTCTTTGCATGCCCAGTCCTTGACCAAGCGCACGTATGGCAAGAGCCATGACTTCCTTGGCGGGAGTACGTTGTCTGGCTGCCGCCTGCAGCGCCTGCAGATGCAGGTGCAAGGGATCGACCTTGGCTTCGGGTGGATTGGCCTGCGCTGGTGCTTCAGCCTGCGGCCGCGGCCAGTCACCTGGCAACATGGCCAGCCAACGGGCTGGCTGCATAAGGCCTGGCAGGGCTGATGGATCGCGCGCAAAAGAAAGGGCTGTCCGGCACAACACCTGCCAGATGTCCTCCTCCTCGACCTCCAGCAAATCAGCGATCAGCGCGAGTTCACGCTGGACACCAGCTTGCCACCAGCCTGTCTGCATGGCTTCGGCCAAACGCAAGGTTGCGCCGTGCAGCACGACTCTGGCAGGTGCTTCTGCACGCACATCCAGCAGCGCCACGATTGCAGAGGCAAGCTGCATCTGTTGCAACATTGCTACCGGTGTCGCATCCGGCGCGGGCATGGCGACATCAGCCTGTCTGCCAACCACCTGCAAAAGCTGGTTGCTGCGAGACAACAGGGCTGCAATGGTAATTTCATCGATGCGCGCGTCGTAACGCATGTCGGCATAAATCTGGGCCAGCCGTGCAGAAAAACGCGCCAGAAACACCTGCTGCAGAAAATCGGCATACGCCTGCGGTTTATTCTGCAACATACTTTCTGCCGTGGGCAGGCTGCCAAAGCGCTCCAGAAATGGCGCCACCCCCATCAGCATGACGATACTCTCGACCGAAACCACTTCCGCCGCCATGGCCGTGCGCTCGCGACGACCGATGAAACGCAAGGCCTGCAGCGTCAGCAAGGGATCGTTCT
The DNA here is from genome assembly GCF_055810895.1 of Formivibrio sp. oc-25. NCBI lineage: Bacteria > Pseudomonadati > Pseudomonadota > Betaproteobacteria > Neisseriales > Chitinibacteraceae > Formivibrio > Formivibrio sp. oc-25. The sequence goes on from NZ_JBVVOL010000005.1 coordinate 85,598, forward strand.
GCACGACCTGCGCCACGTCCTGCGCACGAACACGCTCTGCCCGGCGCAGCATGTGCTGCAACATGCTCTTGCTGGCTTCCAGAATGGGCATTGGCTTATTTTGCCAATAGCTGGCCCAGGCATTATCCGCGGTCTTGGCTGTCACATGCGCCATAACAGAAGCTTCCCACCCTTCCAGTCGCCCAATTCCATGATCTCGTCCGGCTCCTGGCCGGGTACTTCGAAAGTATTGCTTAAAAATAGACTGCCGGTGCGCATTTCGGCCTTGGCCTTGTTCCATAGTTGCGGCATCGGCACAGGCGAAAGAAAAGCATACGTCGCATCGAATCCCGAAAAATCCAGCGTACGATAATCACCGTGCAGCCATCGTACCGATTTCGGCAAGCGCAGCCTGCCCAGCAGCCATGGCAGCCAGGCCTGCTCAACACCGGTCAGAACAAGATCTGGCCGCTTTCTGACCAGCCAGACAAGTACCGTACCGGAACCCGCGCCGATATCCAGCAGGCGGGCGCCATGCGGCAGTCTCTCCGCCAGCAGGGTCAATACCTTGCGGTTTGAAAGATAAAGTGGCACGCCCTCGATGGCACCGCGCCCGAACAACAGGCCGCTCACCAGAAACGCCAACAGATACCAACCCGGATGGATATCCAACGACAATCCGGCATAAACCAGCGGCAGAAACGCCGCATGGATCAGCAACCACCAGCGACCATCATGCCCGCCCATTGCAAGCAATGACGCGAAAACACTGGCCCCAGTCAGCGCGAACCCCAACGACCAGCGCAATGTGACAAGAAGGAGCAGAAACAGCAGTGTGGCCAATCCCTGAATCAGCAGAAAGCGCCATAGCTGGGCATGACGGCCAGCAGAAAGAAGCGGTTGGATCACTGTGCGGCAGAAGCGTCGGACGCTGTACCGGGTGAAGTTTCAGTGGTACTGCCTGCCTGGGCGCGGATATCTTCCTCCGCCTCCTTGTTCAGCACGACAATGCTGATACGGCGGTTGATCGGATTGTAGATATTGTCCTTATCCAGCGGCACCACATCGGAAAATCCGTTGACGCGCAGCACTTTGTCCGCCTCCAGTCCGCCGGTAAGCAACTCCCGGCGCGAGGCATTGGCGCGATCTGCCGAAAGCTCCCAGTTGCTGTAACCACGCAATCCGCCGGCAAAGCGTGCGGCGTCAGTATGGCCGGACAAGGAAATGGTATTGGGAACTTCATTGAGCAGTTGGGCTATCTCGTGCAAGACATCACGCGTGTACTGCTCAAGCTCGGAGCTGCCAGACTTGAACATCGGTCGATTCTGTTCGTCTACAATCTGGATCCGCAAGCCTTCGGCAACCATGTCCAGGCGCAACTGGTTACGAAACTGGGCCAGCTTGCTGTTGCGCTGCATTTTGTCTTCCATCAGCGCTTCGAATTTTTTCTTGAGTTCCGACAGGCGTTGACGATCTTTTGCCCGTTCGTTGTCGGGCGTAACACCAGCCTTGACCTGACCGACCTCGCGAGTCAGATCCTCACCGCCGCCCTTGATCAGGGAAGTTGCATCCCCAGCCCCTTCCCCACCGGACGAAGCCACCTTGACCGGATTGGCAAAATAATCGGCGATACCCTTCAAATTGCCTTTGGAAACCGACCCCAGCAACCACATCAGCAGAAAGAAAGCCATCATCGCAGTCATGAAATCGGCAAAGGCAATCTTCCATGCACCACCGTGGTGGCCATGACCGCCTTTCTTGATTTTCTTGACGACTATGGGGCGTTGCGAATCGTCGCTCACCGTCGCGCTTCCTTACTTGTTCTTGGCATTTTTGACGAAATCTTCCAGCTCCTTGAAGCTGGGGCGTTCCGTCGAATTAAGCGCCTTACGGCCAAACTCCACTGCCACCTGCGGTGCATAGCCATTGAGGCTGGCCAGCAAAGTCACCTTGATCGTATTGAATACCTGGGTGCCTTCTTCTGTCTTGCGCTCGAGAATAGTGGCAATGGGGCCGACAAAACCATAGGCCATCAAAATCCCGAGGAAGGTACCGACCAGCGCCGCACCCACCATCGGGCCCAGTTCGGCCGGTGGCAAATGCAACGAACCCATGGTATTCACTACCCCCATCACCGCAGCAACAATACCGAAGGCAGGCAAGCCATCGGCCACCTTGGATATGGCTTGCGAAGGCAAGGCCGCCTCATGGTGATGGGTTTCGATTTCCACATCCATCAGATTTTCGATTTCAAACGCATTCAGATTGCCTCCGACCATCAGGCGCAAATAATCCGTCATGAATTCGACCACATGGTGGTCATGCGCAATCTTCGGATATTTCGAGAAAAGCGGGCTGGAATGCGGGTCCTCGACATCACCTTCGATCGACATCAGGCCTTCCTTGCGCACTTTCTGCAGCAATTCGTACATGAGCGCAAACAGGTCCATGTAGAACGCCTTGCTGTAGGTAGCTCCCTTGAAGATGGTTGGCAACGCCTTGAAGGTTGCCTTGAGCGGGCTACCGCCATACCCGACGATCATCGCACCAATTGCACCGCCAAGGATGATCACAATTTCGAGTGGCTGCCACAGTGCACGCAGATCACCGTGGACCGCAAACGATCCAAAGATACATGCGCACATGAATATGTAGCCGATGACGAGGAACATTCACTCATTTCCTATTTATTGGTGCGGCGTTGAAAGCAAGAAAGGAAACCAGTCCTATTGCAGATATCAAGCTCATATTAGTGGCAAGTAACAATGTCGACAACTGTCAGGACTCCCACAACCTGCCTTGCGTCAACAACATGGAAACAGGTGAAAAGCTTCGCCTATGTTCCGGTGTAGCACCAAGCTTGGTCAATGCAGCAAGATGCTGCGGCGTACCATATCCCTTGTGCTGGGCAAAGCCATAGCCGGGGTAGCGTTTATCCAACTCGTCTGCTTCCTGATCCCGGCGCACCTTGGCCAGGATGGAGGCCGCAGAAATGGCCTGGACCTTGGCATCTCCCTGCACGATCGCACGTGCCGGAATCGCAATATCGGGCAACCGATTGCCATCCACTAGTACCTCATCCGGAACAAGCGACAACCCTTCGATCGCCCGCTTCATGGCCAGCATGGTTGCCTGCAAAATATTGTACCGGTCAATTTCTTCGACACTGGCACTGGCGATTGACCACGCCAGCGCCTGTTGCCGGATCTCCACCGACAAGCGTTCACGCTGGCGGGCAGTCAATTTTTTGGAATCATTGAGGCCGACCAGCGCATGCTGCTCCGGTAGAATGACGGCGGCGGCATATACCGATCCTGCCAGTGGCCCCCTGCCCGCTTCATCTACACCACAAATCCGCATCACCGGCCTTTCAGCAATGGAATCAGCGCATCGGCAGCGCGTTCTGCCGCATTGCAACGCATCTCACCATGCATGCTGGCAAAGCATTCCGAAATCAATCCGCACAGGCGGGTATCAGACAGGTAGGCACTGAGTGCTTGCACCAGATTGTCCGCCACGGCATCTTCCTGCAGGAATTCCGGTACCAGATGCCGTTTGCCAATGATATTGGGCAAGCTGACATAGGGAAGCAGATATTTGCGCTTGACCATGCGATAGGTCAGCGGCGCAACGCGATAGGAAACAACCATCGGTCGATGCGCCAGCATGCATTCAAGCGCTGCCGTACCCGATGCCAACAACACCACATCGGCAGCCATCATCGCTTCATGCGAATGTCCGTACATCAGGCGCCAGGGCAAATGCTGCATTTCCTGATTCCAGATTTCCTGTTCGAAACGCTGCCGGGTTGGGCGCGAAACAAATGGCACCAGAAAACAGATATCAGGGAAGCGTTCATACAGTTGTTTGGCCGTCTGCACAAACAGACCTGCCAGCGCCTCGACTTCGCGCTGGCGGCTACCGGGCAGAATCGCCACCACGCGCTTGCCTAGTGGAATGTCCAGCTTATCGCGCACTTCTACCGGATCAACGTGCAGCGGCATTTGATCAGCCAGGGGATGACCCACATAGCTCGCCGCAATGCCGGCATCGCGATAGATGGCTTCTTCAAACGGCAGGATCAGCAGCATGTGATCCACGGCCGCGCGGATCGTCTTGATGCGTTCCGGCCGCCAGGCCCAGATCGACGGACTCACATAGTGAACCGTTTTGATCCCGGCACGTTTGAGTCGTTTTTCAACACCCAGATTGAAGTCCGGAGCATCAATGCCGATAAAAATATCCGGACGATCCTCAAGACAGGCATTGATCAGGCGACGACGCAGCCGGAGGATTTCCGGCAGATGCCTGAGCACCTCAACGATGCCGCCAACAGAGAGGGTCTCCATGGGATCAAGCGTGGTAGCACCAGCCGACAACATGCGCGGCCCGGCAATACCGGCAAAACGCGCATCGGGGAAACGCTCACGCAAAGCAGTAATCAGCGCGGCACCAAGCAAATCACCCGATGCCTCACCTGCCACAATCGCTATCTTCGGGCCATGCCCGTCAGGAAACAATTTCGCAGCCATGCGCCTCTCAACGCACGATACCGCGCTTGGAGCGGGCAAAGAACTCGACGAACATCTGCAGCACCGGCTCGGTCTTGGCCTGCTCGGCAATATTGCTGCAGGCTTCGTCATACGACAGACCAGCCTTGTACAGGGTTTTGTAAACCTGCTTGACGGCTGAAATCTGCTCTGCTGAAAAACCCCGCCGCTTCATGCCCTCGGTATTCAAGCCACGTGCAACGGCACGATTGCCTTCGCACATGACAAAAGGCGGCACATCCTGATTGATCATTGCGCCACCGCCAGCCATGGCATGCGCACCGATCACGCAGAATTGATGCACGGCAGACAAACCGCCCAGGATAACGTGGTCGCCGACCTCGACATGGCCCGCCAGGGTGGCACCATTGGCCAGGATGATATGACTGCCAACCACGCAATCATGCGCAATATGGGCATAAGCCATTACCCAGTTGTTGTCACCCACACGGGTAATGCCCTGATCCTGGGTAGTACCGGTGGCAATCGTCACATGCTGGAAGAAAGTATTGCCATTGCCGATGACAAGGCGAGTCGGTTCAGCGCGGTATTTTTTATCCTGCGGATCACAGCCGATGGCACACCCGGAATGAAAGCGGTTTCGCTCACCGATAGTGGTGACACCTTCAATCACCACATGCGGCCCGACAATCGTGCCGGCGCCAATGGTGACATTTTCGCCCACGATGGCATAAGGTCCGATTTCTACGTCATCGGCCAGTTGTGCGCCCGGGGCAACCAGTGCGGTAGGATGAATCCGTGCCATAGTCTCTGGGCCTCAAATTTCGCGCGTTGCGCACATCAGATCCGCTTCTGCGGCGATTTCGTCACCTACCATAGCCTTGGCGGCATACTTCCAGATACCGCGCTTGTTGGCGGTAATTTCCGCATGCAGCGTCAGCACATCACCTGGCACGACCTGGCGACGGAAACGTGCATTATCGATGCCGGCATAGAACAGCATGGTATTTTCCGAAGGCGGAGCGCCCACACTCTTGAAGGTCAAAAGGCCGGCGGCCTGGGCCAGTGCTTCCAGAATCAGCACGCCTGGCATCACCGGATATTTGGGGAAGTGGCCTTGGAAGAAGGGCTCATTGATCGTGACATTCTTGAAACCAACAATACACTTGCCCGGCTCCATGTCCGTAACGCCATCAATCAGAAGAAACGGATAACGGTGCGGCAGGTACTCCATGATGGCTTGGATATCCATCGTGTTCATTTATTGCTCCCTGTTTCATTCTCGGCCTGGCCGATTTTCTTTTCGAGTTCCTTGACCCGTTTGACGAGTTGGTCAAGGTGGCTATAGTGAACTGCTGTGCGGCGCCACTGCGCTTGCGGCATGATCGGGGTCACGCTGCCGCCATACACGCCGGGTGCATCAATACTGGATGGCACATTGCTTCCCCCCAGGATGACCACACGATCAGCGATCTTCAGATGCCCGCTCATGCCGACACCGCCGCCGATCATGCAACCAGCTCCGATTTTGGTCGATCCACCGATACCTGTGCAGGCAGCAATTGCCGTACAACGGCCGATTTCCACATTGTGACCAATCTGGATCAGGTTATCGATACGCACGCCCGACGCAATGATGGTATCGCCCAAGGCACCGCGGTCAATAGTGGTATTGGCACCGATTTCAACGTCATCACCAATCAACGCACGACCCAACTGGGGAATTTTTTCCCAGTGATCACGTGCCCAGGCATTACCGAAGCCATCGGACCCGATCACCGCACCGGCATGCACAATGACGCGCTGGCCGATCTTGCAACCGTGGTATACCGTGACGCGAGGATAAAACAGGCAATCCTCACCGATCTCGACATCAGCCCCGATCACACAAGCCGCCTTGAGGATGGTCCGCGCACCGATTTTTGCTCCCGACTCCACCACGACCTGCGGACCAATTTCTGCACTGGGATCAATCGAGGCATCTGCCGCGATCACAGCCGTCGGGTGAATGCCTGGCACTGCGGTCGGCAAGGGTTGAAACAGCTGCCCGATACGCGCGAAATACAGATAGGGATCTGGCGCAACAATGCACGGCATTGTCAATTCTGCGGCATCGTTGGCCGTGACAATGACAGCGGCCGCCTGGGTAGCAGCCAGCTGCGACTTGAATTTCGGATTGGACAGAAAACTGATCGCATCCGCATCCGCAGCGTCCAATGGCGCGAGATGACTAACCTGCACATCGTCGCCACGCAATTCACCACCCAGTCGTTGCACCAGTTCGGACAGGCGATAGCCGGTTTTATTGTGCTGCATACGCCTTCCTTATTTATCGCCAAGCAACTTGAGCACCTTATCGGTGATATCAATCCGCTGACTTCGATACAGAATTTCATTTTCCTGCAGGATCAGGTCGAACTTCTCGTTCTCGGCAATCTGTCTGATCGCCATACGTGTACGCTCCTGAATTGCAGCGATTTCTTCATTCAGACGCATATTGCGGTCTTCATTAAATTCGCGCTGCAAGCGTTGGAAATCCTGATTCAGTTTGACGAGTTCGCGCTCTTTGGCCTTGCGCTCGACCTCGGGCAAACCGTTTTTATCCAGCGCGGCTTCCAGCGCCTTGCCTTGCGTGCTGATGCGCTGCATTTCGTTGCGACGACCCTCAAACTCTTTTTCCAGTTTCTTGGTCGCCCTGGTCGCAGGCCCGGATTCGCGCATGATCCGGTCGACATCCACTACCGCAATGCGAAAATCCGTGGCGAGGGCTGCGCCAGATACCATCAGCAGTGACAAAAACCAGCACATCATCCGTTTCACGCTTACTCTCCTGCCTTGCATCAAAATACTGAACCCAACTGGAACTGGAACGATTCGGACTTATCGTGCGATTGCTTCTTGATCGGCTTGGCCACACTCATTTTGATCGGACCAATCGGCGACACCCAGGTAAAGGCAACGCCGGCAGAATGGCGCAAGTCGCCCAAATTCAACGGTTCGCCTTCGGCCCATGCTGCACCACTATCGATAAAGGCACTCAAGCGCATCGATTTGTCATCCTTCATGCCGGGCATGGCAGACAGCAATTCGAAGTTATTGACAAAACGGCGGGTACCGCCCATGGCATTGCCATATTCATCCTTGACACTGAGGCTACCGGATTTGAAGCCACGTACCGAGCCAATACCGCCTACATAGTAATTCTTGTAGAACGGGAATTCGCTGCCGCCATAGGCCTTGCCATAACCCGCTTCGACATTCCACATACCAGTCAGGTTTCGGGTCAACGGGTAGAACATCTGGCTTTCAGCACCGACCTTGACATACTTGGTGGTGGAGCCCGGCGTTTCGATTTCAGTATGCACTTTGTACAAGGCACCACTGGTGGGGTAGAAAGCTGAATCGCGTGTATCCTTGACCCAGCTGGCGCCTACCGTGAATATCTTGTTGCTGTCACCGTATTTATTAATAAAATCAGTAATATAAGCCGGCGACTCGGATGTTGTATTGAGCGACAGCTGTTCAGCATTGGCTGTCAGATTGATCCGGTTTTCTTCGGAAATCGGCAGACCAAACGATACGCCGGCTCCCACCGCATCTGTGCTGTACTCGCCTTCATCCAGATCGCTGGCATCGTACTTGCGCGTATAGACATTCCAGCCGAACGAAACCCCATCGGGTGTGGCATACGGATTATTCACGCCGAGCGAGTAGATCGTGGTGCTGCTGCTGGTATTGGCCTCCAGTGTCACCGTCTTGCCACTACCCAGGAAGTTGGCCTGCGACAGCGATGCCACCAGAATCACACCCTCACTCTGGCCATAGCCGATACCGATATTGAAGCTGCCGGTTTTCTTTTCTTCGACCGCTACGTTGACATCGACCTGATCGACCGCATCCGGTACGACCGGTGTTTCAATATTGACTTCCTTGAAGTAATCCAGCTGATCCAACCGCTGTTTCGAGCGCTTGATCTTGGCGCCATCATAGGGTGCTGCTTCCATCTGACGCATTTCGCGGCGGATCACTTCATCGCGCGTAATCGAGTTGCCGCTGACATTGACGCGGCGCACATAGGTTTTGCGACCCGGATCAACATAAAAGGTAAAGGCCGCCACATGCTTGTCGCGATCAACTTCCGGCACCGGATTGACGTTAGCGAAGGCATAGCCATTCTCACCCAGGCGCTCTGCAACCGCTGCACTGGAACGGGTTACCTTCTCGCGCGAGAAAATGTCACCCTGCTTGATCTGCAGCAGTTTGCGCAACTCGTCTTCCGGCACGGCCATCTCACCGGCAAAACTGACATTGCCAATGGTGTATTTATCGCCTTCAGTGATATTGATCGTCAGGTATATTTCTTCTTTATCTTCCGAGATTTCAACCTGCGTCGAATCCACGTTGAAATCGAGATAACCCCGATCCTGATAGTAGGAACGCAATTTTTCCAGATCAGCAGTCAGCTTCGGCTTTGAATATTGGTCACTGCGCGTGTACCAGGTCATCCAGCCCGAAGTGGTCAGCGAGAACTGCTCGATCAGATCATCCTCCTTGAAGGCTTTGACCCCTACCAGATTGATGCGCTTTATGCGGGAGACTTCTCCTTCCGCGATATCCAGCTGAACACCGATCCGGTTACGTTCCAGCTTGGTCAGCGTCGGTTTGATGTCGACAGAATAGCGGCCACGCAGGAAATACTGCTGCTTGAGTTCATTGATGGCGGCATCCAGCACATCCTGCTGGAAAATACGGCCTTCCGCAAAATTCTGGCTCTTCATGGCATTGCGAATCTGGTCTTTTTCCAGCATCTTCGCGCCATTGATATTGATCTGGGCAATCGTGGGCCGCTCTTCTACCGTAATGAGCAGCACATCCCCATCGACTTCAACCCGCACATCATTGAAGAAACCCGTGGCAAACAGGGCCTTGATCGCCTCACGCGCCCCGGCCTCGTCAAACGTATTGCCAACCTTGACCGGCAAATAGCTGAACACCGTACCGGGATCGGTACGTTGCAAGCCCTCGACGCGAATATCGCGCACGGTAATCGGATCAAACGCTGCCGCGGGAAAGGACAATGTAGCCAGGGCAGACAGGAGCAAAACAGAGATTGGCTTGAGCTTGAGTTTCATCGTTCCGGATCAGGTTGAGGCCAAGGATTTGATCATCAGCCGGGAATGAATCGGTGAATATCGTTGTACAACGCCAGCACCATCAGGGCGAGCAGCAACGCAATTCCTATCCGCTGCCCCATTACAAACCAGGCAGCTGGAAGCGGTTTGCCGCGCAATAGTTCGACGCTATGATACAGCAAATGCCCGCCATCCAGCACGGGCACCGGCAACAGGTTCAGCACTCCCAGACTCAGGCTGACCAGTGCCAGATATTGCAAATAGGCGGCCAGACCCATGCCGGCACTTTCACCCGCCATCGAAGCAATCCCTACTGGTCCGCTGACATGGCTGGCAGAAACGCTGCCGCCGAGCATGTTACCAATCATTCGCAATGTCATTTGCGTCAGATTCCAGGCTTTCTCGCTCCCCAGATACAGGGATTCGAGCAGGCCCTGGCGCAGAACAAATTTCTGTGACGCGTAGCTCGCCTCATCGATTTGTGGCGCCACACCGAGCCTCCCCACATCGCCGCCATCCGTAGCAATCGTTTCGGGCGTCACCTCAAACTGCATAGGCATTTCCCCACGCAGTACCGTCAACTGCAAAAGCTGGCCCGGGTGCCGGGACACAACATATTGCAAATGCTCCCACCCGCGCAAAGGCATGCCATCAATAGCCTGAATCACATCCCCTGCCTGCAATCCGGCACGATGCGCCACACTGCCAGTTTCAACCTCGGCAACGCGATTCAGAAGCGGGACAGGAGAAAGACCTAGTCGCGCCAGAACATTGGCATCGTAAAGTGCTTCGGCACCGTCTTGCAGATCAAGCAGCAAGCGTCTTTCCGCGCCGGCCTGGCTGCGAACATCCAGCTCAACCTGCTGGCCAACCGACAATAATGCCTTCAGGCGCAAATCATCCCAATCCTGTACCGGCCTGCCACTCACGCGAAGAATTTCATCGCCAGATCGCAAGCCCGCCACGGCAGCCTTGCTATCCAATCGCACACTGCCAGCAATCGGCTTTATGGCATCCATGCCAACCAGCATGGCTGCAGCAAACAGCAAACAGGCCAATAGCAAATTGGCGGCAGGGCCCGCGGCAACGATGGCGATTTTTTTCAGCGGATGCTGCCGATTGAACTGGCGGTGAGCTTCGGACGCATCACCCAGCTCGTCATCATCTTCCCCCAGCATGCGCACGTAGCCACCCAGCGGCAGCATGGCAATTTGCCAGCGAGTTTCACCTCGCTGCCACTGCAGCAATGGCCGACCAAAGCCGATCGAAAAAGTCAGGATTTTTACATCGAACAATTTGGCCACCCGGTAGTGGCCATACTCGTGGACGGTTACCAGAAAACCAATTGCAAACAGGAAGGCAAACAGGGTCAGCAACATAATGCGTGCGTGTTTGCCAAATCACGTGCCCATTGGTCCGCATGCAGCAGATCTTCCAGCGTGGTAGCCGGATGACTGCCGGCCTGCTCCAGCACGGACTCAATCAGACGTGGAATATCGACAAAGGCCAGACGACGCTCCAGGAAAGCAGATACGGCAACTTCATTGGCTGCATTGAGCACGGCGGGAGCCGCCCCCTCAGCACGCAAAGCTTCGTAGGCAAGCCTCAGGCAAGGGAAGCGCCCGAAGTCCGGACGTTCGAAATCAAGCCTGCCAATGCTGAACAGATCAAGCGGCTCAACCCCCGAGACAATCCGTTCCGGATAAGCCATGGCGTAGGCGATGGGCGTTCGCATGTCAGGCGCACCCAATTGCGCGACAACCGACCCATCCACATATTCAACAGCTGAATGCACCACACTTTGCGGATGCACGACCACCTGGATGGCATCGGCAGGCGCATTGAATAGCCAATGCGCCTCAATGACTTCCAGCCCCTTGTTCATCAGGCTGGCGGAATCCACCGAAATCTTGCGACCCATCGACCAATTGGGATGACTGATTGCCTGCTCAGGCGTCACACGTGCCAACTCGGCCGGACTTTTATTGCGAAATGGCCCACCGGATGCCGTCAACAGCAGGCGTCGAACACCCGCCGCCGCCAGATCACCCTGATAAGGATGGGGCAAGCTCTGGAAAATGGCATTGTGCTCGCTGTCGATCGGCAACAATGTAGCGCCATTTTCCGAGACGGCCTGCATGAAAATATGCCCCGCCAGAACCAATGTTTCCTTGTTGGCAAGCAATATCTTTTTGCCTGCACGGGCCGCAGCCAAGGTCGCCGGCATGCCGGCAGCACCAACAATCGCCGCCATCACCGCATCCACCTCTGGCAAGGTAGCCACGTGAACAAGCGCATTCTTTCCACACAAGACCTCGGTTTCACAACCAAGCTCAACCAGCATTGCCTGCAATCTCTCGGCTGCCACGGCATCCATCACCACGGCATAACGAGCATGGAAACTCGCACACGCATTTGCCAATTTATGCAACTGATTTGCGCCGGTCAGCGCCACGACCTCATATCGTTCCGGATGGCGTGCAATCACATCCAGCGTGCTTGCACCGATGCTCCCTGTGGCACCCAGGATGGTCAAACGGGTTTTGATAGGCTGCATGATAAGAGTGTGAATGAGTTAGACGGCCAAAGCTTAAAAAAACAAGGGATAACCAAGATAGATACTGGCGGCGACAGGAAGCAGGGACAACAGGCTATCAACCCGGTCCAGCACGCCGCCATGGCCTGGCAGCAGGTGACTGCTATCCTTCATCCCTGCCTGGCGCTTGAACAGGGACTCCAGCAGATCGCCGACGATACTGACAGCTGTCAGCAACACACCGATCATCAATGTGGCAATACCGGAAAATTCAAATGGCTTGGGTACCAGCCAGATATACAACATGACAAAAAGCACCGCACCTGCAGCCCCCTCCCAGGTCTTGCCCGGGCTAATGGTAGGCGCGAGCTTATGACGACCAAACATCTTGCCGCTGAAATACGCTGCGGTATCGGCAATCCAGGCCACCAGCATGACGCCCAGCAGCAACCAGCCATTACCACGCAATACCAGCAGTGCAATACCGGCAGGAAGCAGCAGTGCCCAACCCAGTAACAGATTAAGATAACCTGCACTGCGCAAGCGCCACTTGTTACGCAACCACAAAGGCGCCAGCATCAACCAGAAGAGGCTGGCACCAAACAGTACCCCCGCCAAGATTTCTCTCGGCACAGAAGAAATGGCCAATACACAGAAAGCAGCAGTCGTCAGCAAGGGATAAATCACCGACACGGGTGCAGACAAGCCAGCTAACGAGCACCATTCCCAGGCGGCAAGGCCCAGTAACACGCCACAAAACAGTATCCATCCCAGAGCAGGCAATTTAAACAGCGCCAACAGCAAGACTGCCGCCAGAACCAGTGCCGTCAGAATTCTTGTTTTCAGCATGCTACCCCACCCGCATCGACCGGCATCAATTGTTCGCTCGTCTGACCAAAACGCCGCTCCCTGCCAACATACCAAGCTATCGCAGCTTCAAGCGCCTTGTGGTCAAAATCAGGCCAGGGCAGATCGGTAAAATACAGCTCGGTATAGGCCAGCTGCCACAGCAAAAAGTTACTGGTTCGCTGCTCGCCACCTGTGCGAATGAACAAATCCGGTTCTGGGGCATACGCCATGGACAGATAAGGCTCGAGATCCGCTTCCGTAAATGCGGTCGCCTTTTCAGGGTATTCGGCAAGCAAACGGTGCGTGGCATTCAGTATATCCCAGCGACCGCCATAGTCGGCGGCGATGGTCAGGGTCAGGCCGGTATTCTCAGCAGTGAGCAACTCCACTTTTTGAATTTTTTCCACCAGATCCGGCGTAAAGCGTTCCCTGTTGCCAACCACACGCAGGCGTACATTATTCTTATTCAATCGCTTGACTTCACTATCAAGCATCTTCAGAAACAAGCTCATCAAAAAGCGTACTTCATCGGGCGGGCGACGCCAATTTTCACTGGAAAAAGCGAAAACTGTCAGAAAAGACACGCCCAAGTCACTGCAATGCTTCACGGTATCCCTCAGGATACGTGCGCCTTTCTTGTGGCCGAAAATACGCGGCATCATGCGGCTTTTGGCCCAGCGGCCATTGCCATCCATGATGACCGCGATATGGCAGGGAACGCCTCCCTGCCCCGCAAGCTTTCCGAGATTACTAGATGAGCGCAATGTGCTGGCCTCAAACCGTCATCAAATCTTTTTCTTTTTCTGCCATCAGCTTGTCAATTTCGGCAATGTATTTGTCGGTCAGCTTTTGCACATCCTCCTGACCACGACGCTCGTCATCTTCTGAGACCTGTTTGTCTTTCACCAGATTTTTGAGCTCATTATTGGCATCACGCCGGACATTGCGCACCGATACGCGGGCACCTTCGGCCTCACTGCGCACTACCTTGATCAAATCCTTGCGACGCTCTTCCGTCAAGGCAGGCATCGGCACCCGGATCACATCACCATTGGTTGCAGGATTCAAGCCCAGATCAGAATCGCGAATGGCCTTTTCCACCTTGGCCGTCATGTTCTTTTCCCAAGTTTGCACTGCAATGGTACGCGCATCCATCAGGCTGACATTGGCCACCTGATTCAGCGGCGTCAGATTGCCGTAGTAATCAACCATGATGTGATCCAGCAAGCCGGTATGCGCCCGGCCAGTACGAACCTTGGCCAGATCATGCTTGAGGGTTTCCACCGTCTTTTGCATTTTTCCTTCAGTGGTCTTCTTGATATCAGCGATCATCTTCAATCCCCTTCAAACCAACAAAAACAGGCGGAAAGGATCGTTTCCGCCCGTTCAAAATTTTCAAGAATCAGCAGTGTACCAGCGTACCTTCATCTTCCCCAAGCACGACACGCTTGAGTCCGCCCTGCTTGAAGATACTGAATACACAGATATTCATTTTCTGGTCGCGGCACAAGGCAAACGCCGTTGCATCCATCACCTTGAGATTGCGACCGATGGCCTCATCGAAAGTAACGGTGTGGTAGCGCACGGCATCGGGGTTTTTCTTTGGATCATCCGTGTAGACGCCATCCACCTTGGTTGCCTTGAGCACGATGTCGGCCCCGACCTCCATCCCGCGCAGTGCCGCAGCGGTATCGGTAGTAAAGAATGGGTTGCCAGTCCCGGCACCAAAAATCACCACCTTGTTTTCTTCCAGATAACGGATAGCCTTGCCGCGAACATAGGGCTCAGCACACTGCTGAATCGTCAGCGCAGACTGAACGCGGCTAACTACGCCTGCGTGACGCATGGCATCTTGCAAAGCCATGGCATTCATGACCGTTGCCAGCATGCCCATATAATCGGCCGTGGCCCGGTCCATGCCGGCAGCCGCAGGCGCCACGCCACGGAAAATATTGCCGCCACCAATCACAATGGCCACCTGCACACCCAGGTCCACCACTGCTTTGATTTCCTGAACAATCCGGTCAATCGTCGCGCGATTGATGCCGTAGCTATCTTCTCCCATCAATGCTTCACCGGAGAGCTTGAGCAGGATTCGTTGGTATTTTGGCGCTGGACTCATAGGATATATCCTCTCTGATTGACGGGTTCGGGGTACGGAAACGCCGCGCGTCACCGCGCGGCGTCCCGTGGATTTTCAGGTCATTCGACGAATCAAATGACCTTCGGTTCAATCAAAACTATAGATTAAACCTTGGCTGCAGCAGCTACTTCTGCTGCATAGTCGACCACTGCCTTCTCAATACCTTCACCCACGACAAACATGGCAAAGGCGTTGACTTTGGCTTTTTTCTCGGCCAGCAGCTTTTCAACGGTTTGATCCGGATTCTTGACGAACGGCTGACCCAGCAAGGTCACTTCGGCCAGGTACTTGTTGATGCGACCTTCCACCATCTTGGCCACGATTTCTGCCGGCTTGCCGGATTCGGCTGCCTGTGCAGTGTAGATCTTGCGTTCCTGATCCAGCAGATCGGCAGAAACTTGTTCCTTGGATACGCAAACCGGCTTGGAAGCAGCTACATGCATGGCAATATCCTTGCCCAGCTGTTCATCACCACCGGTGAAATCGACGAACACACCAATCTTGGCGCCATGCAGATAGGCTGCCAACTGCCCTTCTGTCTGATAACGGACAAAACGGCGCAGAGTCATGTTTTCGCCAAGCTTGGCGATCGTTGCCTTGCGCAGCTCTTCCACGGTCTCACCGGAAGCTGTCTTGACGTCAGCCAGTGCAGCCACATCGGCAACACCGGATTCAGCAGCAGCTTGCGCAGCGGCATTGGCAAAGGCGATAAAACCGGCATCCTTGGCCACGAAATCGGTTTCGCAGTTGATTTCGATCAGCGCGCCAATCTTCTTGTCGGCAGTGATGAAAGTAGCCACAACGCCTTCAGCAGCAGTACGGCCAGCCAGCTTGCTTGCCTTGTTGCCGGACTTGATGCGCAGAACTTCTTCGGCTTTCTTGATGTCACCCTCTGCCTCAACCAGCGCCTTCTTGCATTCCATCATGCCAAGG
The DNA here is from genome assembly GCF_055810895.1 of Formivibrio sp. oc-25. Lineage (NCBI taxonomy): Bacteria > Pseudomonadati > Pseudomonadota > Betaproteobacteria > Neisseriales > Chitinibacteraceae > Formivibrio > Formivibrio sp. oc-25. Next base: position 101,681 of record NZ_JBVVOL010000005.1, read on the forward strand.
CCAGTCAGCTCACGCAGTTCTGCAACCATCTTTGCGGTGATTTCCGCCATGATTCAATTCTCCTGAAACGGGATTCAAGCAACTGATATTGCCCGAAAATTGTTGCAAAAAAGGGGCGAGAGAACGCCCCTTTTCCAGACCACCAGGGCCAGGCAGATTACTCAGCAGCAGTTTCGTCAGCTGCAGCTGCCTCGACGATTTCCTGCACAGCCTGATTGCGGCCTTCCAAGATCGCATCGGCTACACCACGTGCATACAGACGAATCGCACGGCTGGAGTCATCGTTACCCGGAATCAGGTAATCAATACCTTCCGGAGAGTTATTGGTATCGACCACGCCAATCACCGGAATGCCCAGCTTCTTGGCCTCAACCACGGCACCTTTCTGGTAGCCGGTATCGATCACGAAAATTGCATCCGGCAGACCGCCCATATCCTTGATACCACCGAGCGAACGCTCCAGCTTCTCAACTTCACGGCTCATGTCGAGCAATTCTTTTTTACCAAAACCGTTGTTCTCATCAGACAGAACAGCCTGCAGCTCTTCCAGACGCTTGATGGATTGCTTCACGGTCTTGTAGTTGGTGAGCATACCGCCCAACCAGCGATGGCCAACAAACGGTGCACCTGCGCGTGCTGCTTCTTCAGCAACAATCTCGCGAGCCTGGCGCTTGGTACCAACAAACAGGATCGTGCCCTTGTTGGCCGAAAGACGACGCACAAACTTCAGCGCATCCTCAAACATCGGTAGGGATTTTTCCAGGTTGATAATATGAATCTTGTTGCGGGCACCGAAGATGTACTGCGACATTTTCGGATTCCAGTAACGGGTCTGGTGACCAAAGTGAACACCAGCCTCAAGCATTTGACGCATGCTAACGGACATTGAAAACTCCAATTATCGTAAGGGTTAGGACTTCCGTTCGCAGGAACGCCGCCAGAAGCGGTGCGCACCCTTATCGACGCGAACGGGAGGATAGACAGCTTTTGCAGCCCCATGCCGCAAAGCCGGAAGATTCTAGCGCGTTTACCCCATCGAAATCAAGATTTGCTCGCAGCGACTCCCTCGCACCCAGCCCAAAGTCCGCCAGCACACAGGCTTTTTTGTCTGGAGATTGCGTCCTCAAGCAAACGATCATCCCCCAATACCTTGGCCAGTTTTTCCTGCAGCAGGTAATCATCAAGCAGCCACTGCGGCTCTGCCAGAAGCCGATCATCCTTCAGGGCTGACTCAAGGTAGGTCCGCGCCGGATTGATCGCTCCGTCACGCAAGGCCAATTCAGCCAGCAGGCGGTTTGCATGGGCCCGCTCTGCCGGAAGATCCTCTGCCTGCTGCAATGCCAGAACCGCAAGACGCTGCGCTTCGCGAAAATCCCCCCGAAGCATCGACAACCTTGCGCCCAGATTATCGAACTGTACCGACAAGGCACATTCATCTACGCACAGGGAACGAGCGAGCGACAATCTTTGCCATGCGGCCTGCATATCCGCAGACAAAAGCAGCAGTGCCTGTTGATACGCGGCACGCGTCCGGATCACACCCGGAAACAGCGCTTGTTCGGGCACGCCTGCAATGACGTTTTGCGCCGGGCCAGAATGTCCGAGCCGCGACAGCGCCTGTGACAGACCCAGACGCGCACGCCCCTGTCCACCCCAGTCATCTATCGACTGATAAGCGCTCAGCGCTTCACGCCAGGCTTGAGCCGCACTTTCCCAGCGCCCCGCAGTAGCTGCAGCCACGGCTTGCCGACTGGAATTATCGGCAGCCAGCCGCAGCGCCGGCACAGCAGGTTCCGGACTTACGGCACATCCAGCAAGCAGGCAACATCCAATCAACAGCAGATTTTGCAGTCGCATTCCATTCTCCTCAGCGTCTGCTATCGGGAGCAGGAAGATCAAGCGGCACCGGCGTCAGCATCCGGTTGAGCGGCCAGCTTTGCTGCAAGCCCTGCAGGGCATCTCGGCTATCTCGCACCAAATCATCGCCGTTGCGAATCAGACTCGGCAGGCGCGGCGCGCTTTCATCGACCGCACCGCGCAAAACTGCAGCCATTGCACTTGCCTCGCGCACCGTCACCTCAAGGCTCGCCATGCCGCTGGCAGCGTTATCGAGCATTCCCGGCAAACGCGATTGCACTTCAGATGCCATCGCATCGGCACGCGTCAATAATTGATTGGCCTGACTCACTGCGTCTCGAACCTCCTTGTCAGCCAGCCCATCCACACGCCGCAACAACTGATCAACGCTGACACGCGTTTCCCGCAATTCAGCAGTCAACTGGCGCACATTGGCCAATGTCTGCTGAATATCCCCCTTGGGATCATTCACATAATCCAATGTAGTCTGCACGGAATCGATAATGGGAATAGTCCGGTTTTTGAGGTCGTGAGCAATATCTGCCAAACTTTGCGCCGGTGCAAAATTGACCTTATCTCCCTCGCTTACCGGGGGGATATTGGGAGACCCCCCCATCATCTCGAGGTAATAATCCCCCATCAGGCCGTCCTGCAACATCTGCGCCGTACTGTCGGGCTTGATCCATTTGGTATATTGCGATTCAACAAGAAACTCCACATTGACCTTGGCATCCTCGGTCAGGGAAACCTGATCGACCACACCGATCCGGAAACCGGAAAAACGCACCTGCATCCCAGGCGCAAAACCGGCACCATGCTCGGCAATAAAGTGCAGACGGGTCTTGCTGACAAACATGCCCTGCTTGACTGCCACCCCCACCGCCAGCGCAATCAACACAAACAGGACCGTTGCCGCAAAAAGAATCACGCGCAGGTTCAAGAAGCGAAAACGTGGATCGGTGTCCCTCAGCAATTTCATGCGTCCTCCTCTTGATCGGACAAGGTGATCGGAGAAAATCCCGCCATGGCCGCTGAGTGCCCACACACGGCAACGCAACTGGACTGCAGCAAACGCTGCAGAAGACGGGCATGCGGGGACTCATCGGCCTTTGCGACGAGATCTCGCCACAGATCTTCTTCCATCAGGACACAAACCGGCGCCATCAGGATAGCGCGAAGCAAAATCACAAGACGTCGCTCCGATCTATCCAGCATTGCCGGCAAGCGGCCGACCAGTTTTTCGCTCTGCTCACTACTCAAGCCAGCCAGATCGCAAGCATCGGAAAGCACATCTTCATAAGCCTTTAACGGCAGATTTTCATGATGCCAGCGCGGCAACACGATATTTTCCCATACACGCAAATTGCTGATCAGCACGGCAGCAGCATCAAGCACCGCCACCTTTCCAGGCCATTTCCTCTGAGATTTCAGTGCGAGCTCGTCCAGCCATTCCGGCAAGGGTTCGGAATGCGGCAGTGACAGCCACCAACGCCCTGGCAGTAACGGATCATGGCTCAGACGTGCCAGGTTTATCGCACTCATGGCAGCAATGACCAGAAAAAATCAATGACAAACAACATCAGTATTCCAATGAAAACTGCACGCGATGCTGCCTTGGGAATTTCTGTAGGCAGCGGGCGCGTGGTCAACCCCACACCGCAAGCGAAACATGCCGCACCAGCACCAAACAGGGCTGACTTGGCAAGACATGCAACAATCCAGCCTGGCTGGATCATGCGCTCAATCTGCGCAACCTGATAACCGGCATCCCAGCCAGCAGAAAAGATGATGCCGCCTGCCAGGGCAAACAATCCCACGCACCCCGACAGCACCATGGCAGACAATGTCATGCCGAGCACACGCGGCAGCAGCAGGTAGCCGGGGACATCTATACCATGACGCAACAGGCATCGGAACTCGCCATTGGCACGCATATTGACCAATTCGCTGGCCACGGCAGATGAAGAACGGGCCACCATGATCAACGAGCCAAGCAGCGGAGCAAGTTCGTTCAAGCCAAGCCGGCCCAGTACGCGCAATGCAGTTTCCCAGCTTTGGCCGTATTGATCATGCAATTGCAACACCACAATGGCACCTAGCGAGAAGCCGATCAGGGAAACCAGATAGCCTGCCTGATTGCTGGTGAAATAGATCTGCTTGAGCAAGACCCTGCGCACCGCATGATTGCGTAATGCTGGCAAGGCTCGCCACAAGCCAAACAGAGGGTGGAGCATTCTCAACATGACGTTATGCGCGCTCGGTTGCAATTCGCGAGATCAGACTTATATTCCTGTGCATTGTATGCACTTCAGCCGCCTCCTCCCAAATTTGGCACCTATGAATACCATAGCGATATTCGATTAGAACATCACTTTCAAAATTCATATAATCAACCATCTCCAGACGAAGGATACTTTTGACATGGCCACAAAACATTCACGCTTGATCATTCTTGGCTCCGGACCAGCCGGCTACACCGCTGCGGTCTATGCTGCGCGCGCCAATTTGTCCCCCGTCCTGATTACCGGGATTGCCCAAGGTGGCCAATTGATGACCACCACCGAAGTCGACAACTGGCCTGCCGATGCTGACGGTGTACAAGGACCGGAATTGATGGCGCGCTTTGAAAAACACGCACAGCGTTTCGGCACGGAAATGATCTTCGATCATATCCATACGACCAAACTCGACGAAAAGCCGATTCGTTTGATTGGCGACAGCGGTGAATACACCTGTGATGCATTGATCATCGCCACCGGTGCATCCGCACAGTATCTCGGATTGCCGTCCGAATCCGAATTCATGGGACGGGGCGTTTCCGGCTGCGCGACTTGCGACGGCTTTTTCTATCGCGGCCAGAAAGTTGCCGTGGTCGGCGGCGGCAACACTGCGATCGAGGAGGCGCTCTACCTGGCCAATATCGCTGAACACGTCACCCTGATTCATCGTCGCGACAGCTTCCGCGCCGAGAAAATCATGGTCGATCATCTCATGGAGAAAGTGGCTGCCGGCAAGATCACACTGAAAACCCATCAGGTACTGGATGAGGTACTGGGTGATGCCAGCGGCGTTACCGGTGCACGCCTCAAGTCCACACAGGATGGCAGCACGCATGACATCCAGGTGGCCGGTGTTTTCATCGCCATCGGCCACAAGCCCAACACCGATATCTTTGCCGGCCAGCTGGAAATGGAAAACGGCTATATCGTGACTCAAGGCGGCCGCAACGGCAACGCCACCGCCACCAGCGCACCGGGCGTATTCGCCGCAGGTGACGTACAGGATCACATCTACCGGCAAGCCATCACTTCCGCCGCCACCGGCTGCCAGGCAGCGCTCGATGCCGATCGCTATCTTGAGTCGCTGCGTTGATCTGAACGACCAGATCGGGTAAAAGGGCACGCATCCGTGCCCTTATTCGTATGTTGATGGATAACCAATCGATCAAGCAGCTCAAGCGCCTGAAAAAGACGCTGCGCGAGCAACCCAAAACCACACCGGCCATAACCCAGTCCGTGCCTGAACTCACGGATCACGAACTGTTCCTGGGGGCAGTTCACGGCACACTGCCGCTCAGACACACATACTATCCCCACCCGCGCCAACCTCCCTCACCCTGGCCACGTCAACGCCATCATGAGGATGTCCGCATCATGGCCGAAGCCATGACTGATCACTGGCCCTGGGATGAGCTGGAAACAGGTGAGGAATTGCTTTTCATGCGCCCAGGCGTGCAGCACGAGGCCTTGCGCAAACTGCGCCGCGGCGAGTGGCTGATACAGGCGGAGCTGGACTTACATGGACTGGCATCCGATGCCGCGCGGCTGGCCGTGGCAGAATTTCTGCAAACGTGCCGCCATCGCAACAAGCGCTGTGTGCGCATCATCCACGGCAAGGGATTGGGATCGCGCAACCGCGAGCCAGTATTGAAACTGAAGCTGAAGAACTGGCTGGCACAGCGTGATGAGGTGCTGGCCTTTTGCCAGGCCCGCCCCGCCGATGGCGGAGGTGGCGCCGCACTCGTGCTTATCAAGGGCAGGCACCAGCGCTGATGCTTTCCCACCCGCTTGCGCTATAATTCTCGCTTTCCCCATTCTCAGCCGAGCCGCCCGCCATGTCGCCGCGACTTTCCCTGCTGCAACCCTATCCATTCGAAAAGCTACGTCAGCTCTTTGCCGGCACGACGCCCAACCCGGCGTTAAAGCCAATCAACCTTTCCATCGGTGAACCGAAGCACCCTACCCCGCAACTGGTGAAGGATGCATTGATTGCCAACCTTGCCGGACTTGAAAATTATCCGGTTACGGCAGGCTCCGAAAATTTGCGCCAGAGCATCAGCCAGTGGATTGGCCGCCGCTATGGCATTGCCGCGCCCGACCCCGCAACCGAGATTGTGCCGGTCAACGGCAGCCGCGAAGCGCTGTTCTCATTCGCACAGGCCTTGATCGATGCCTCGGAAGCAGAACGCCCGGTCGTTATTTCGCCCAACCCGTTCTATCAGATTTACGAAGGTGCCGCGCTGCTTGCCGGTGCCGAGCCGTATTACCTGAATTGCACAGCCGGGAACCGTTTTCAGCCTGATTGGGATAGCGTGCCGGAATCCATCTGGAGTCGCACCCAGCTGGTTTATGCCTGCTCTCCGGGCAACCCGACCGGTGCCGTTGCCAGTCTGGATGACTGGAAGAAGATCTTCGCACTGTCCGATCGCTATGGCTTTGTCATTGCCAGCGACGAGTGTTATTCCGAAATCTATTTCGGCGATGAAAAGCCGCTGGGTGGACTGGAAGCTGCCGTCAAACTGGGACGCGATTTCACGCGCCTAGTCATGTTCTCATCACTTTCCAAGCGATCGAACGTTCCCGGAATGCGCTCGGGTTTTGTCGCCGGCGACGCGAAAATCCTCAAGCAATTCCTGCTCTACCGTACCTACCACGGCTGTGCCATGAGCCCACCGGTACAAGCAGCCAGTATTGCAGCATGGGGTGACGAGACGCACGTCGAAGAAAACCGCCGGCAGTACATCGCCAAGTTTGCTGCCGTGACACCACGCCTGCAGACTGCACTGAATGTATCCATGCCGGATGCAGCCTTTTATCTGTGGGCGGAAACCCCGATCAGCGATACGGAGTTCGCGCGTCGCCTGTACATGGATGAGCATGTCACGGTGCTGCCAGGTTCATTCCTGGCACGCGAAGCACACGGCAGCAATCCTGGCGCACATCGCATCCGGATTGCGCTGGTCGCCCCCCTGGCCGAATGCGAAGAGGCTGCTGAACGCATCGTACGATTTACCAACCGCCTGCTGATGAAGAGCTGCTAAATTTCAGCCCAATCCATCATTTATCAAAACCATCCTTTACACGGAACTCATTATGAGCAACCTGCAAACCGTCATCGAAACCGCTTTTGAAAACCGCGCCGACATCAATCCCGGCAATGTTTCCGCCGAAGTACGCGATGCCGTCAATGACGTGATCAACTGCCTGGACCAGGGCAAATTGCGTGTAGCCGAGAAGATCAACGGCGCGTGGACCACGCACCAGTGGCTGAAAAAAGCTGTGCTGCTGTCTTTCCGCATCAACGACAACGAAGTAATGGCCGGTGGCTGCACCCAGTATTTCGACAAGGTTCCCAGTAAATTCAGCGACTATACCGAAGCCGATTTCCGTGCCAGCGGTTTCCGTGTGGTGCCGAATGCCATGGCTCGTAAAGGATCGTTCATCGCCAAGAATGCGGTATTGATGCCGTCCTATGTCAACATCGGCGCCTACGTCGATGAGGGCACCATGGTGGACACCTGGGCTACGGTTGGTTCTTGTGCGCAGATCGGCAAGAATGTGCACCTATCCGGCGGTGTCGGTATCGGTGGCGTACTGGAGCCACTGCAAGCCAACCCGACCATCATCGAAGACAACTGCTTTATCGGCGCACGCTCGGAAGTGGTTGAGGGCGTGATCGTCGAAGAAGGTTCGGTCATCTCGATGGGCGTGTATATCGGTCAATCCACCCGCATTTATGACCGCGAAACCGGCGAAGTCACCTATGGCCGGATCCCGGCCGGATCCGTGGTGGTATCGGGTAATCTGCCCTCCGCAGATGGCAAATACAGCCTGTATTGCGCCGTGATCGTGAAGAAGGTCGATGCCAAGACCCGCGGCAAGGTTGGAATCAACGAGCTGCTGCGCGGCATCTGATTGACTCTCGGCAGCTTGCAGGGCAAGCTGCCGCCAGGAACTGCCAATAAAAAAGCCGACATGCTGTCGGCTTTTTTATTGCTCGAGCTCAAGGCTTAAAACACCACATCCCTTGATACACCATAACGTCTGAGAATACGGCGCAGCTGTTCCAAAGCCTCGATCTGGATCTGGCGTACCCGCTCGCGCGTCAGGCTCAAGCTGTCAGCCAAATCTTCCAGTGTGCAGATTTCATAGCCATTGAGCCCATAACGGCGTTCAATCACCATGCGCTGCTTGTCGGAAAGCTGCTTGAGCCACTCACGCATATAGCGTTCGATTTCCACATTCTGCAGCAGCGTTTCCGGTCCATCGTGCTGCTCATCGGGGATCGACTCGCCAATGGTGAGCATGGGATCAATATCCAGCGGTGCATCCAGGGAAGCCACGCGCTCGTTCAGACTCATGACCCGGCGCACATCTTCCACATCCTTGCCGACCAAGGCCGCAATTTCTTCGATGGTGGGCTCTTGTCCATTGTGTGCTTCCAGATGGCGCTGTGCACGCAGATAGACATTCAGCTCCTTAATCACATGCACCGGCAAGCGGATGGTGCGCGACTGGTTCATGATGGAGCGTTCAATGCTTTGCCGAATCCACCATGTGGCGTAGGTCGAAAAACGAAAGCCACGCTCCGGGTCAAACTTCTCCAGCGCATGCATCAACCCGATATTTCCCTCTTCGATCAGATCAAGCAGGGTCATACCCCGGTTGATGTAATGCTTGGCAATGTTCACAACCAGCCGCAGATTATGCTCGATCATTTTCTGCCTGGCCTCGAAATCCCCCTGGACCACCCGTCGCGACAGCGCACGCTCTTCTTCCGGCGTCAGCAACGCGCTCAGGCCAATCTCGTTCAGATAAATCTGGGTCACATCCCCGGTCGAATCGCCAGTGTAGGCAGCCGCCTCATCCTGTTGACCCTGCTCCGCTTCCTGCTCGACATCACCTCTGCTATCTGGATCCGCTTCATCCAGATTGATCTCTTCTTCACCGCCGAGGAGATCATCATCCATCGTATCAACCTGATCGTTCATTTTATTTATCTGCCGTGATGAATTTTGTTGGATCCACCGGCTTGCCAAACTTGCGAATTTCAAAATGCAGCTTGACCTGGTCGGCGTCGGAATTACCCATTTCGGCGATCTTCTCCCCTCGCTTGATGTCATCTCCTTCTTTAACCAGCAACTTGCTGTTGTGTGCATAGGCAGAAAGATAGGCATTGTTGTGTTTGATGATCACCATCTTTCCGTAACCACGTAGTCCACTTCCTGCGTACACCACTTTACCTGAGGCTGCAGCCAATACAGGCTGCCCCATTTTTCCAGCAAAATCAATACCCTTTACATCCTCCGTAAACGATTTCAGCGGCTTTCCAGCCGTTGGCATGATCCATTCGACTACATTCTCATCCGTTGAGGATGCTGGCATTTGCTCCTTATTGCCTGATTTTTCTTGTGTTTTTGTTTCAGGGGTAGCCGATGCCGACATAGGGGCGCTGGCCGTAGTCTGTTTGCTCTGTGTTGCGGTATTTACCACAGTTTGGGCGCCGTCCGCCTGCTTGGCGATACTTTCCGCCGCTTGCGAGCCATACGGCAGTTTCAATGCTTTGGGGTAACTGAGCGCCTCTACCGGACGTGCCTGTGTCGGTTTGCTGGCAAGGACGGGCGCAGGGGTATCATTGAGCGGACGCACTTCCACGCCTGATGGTGTTTCCGGCGGCGTCAGGCGCAAGACTTGATCAACCTTGATGTCATTGACATCCGCCAAGCCATTCCAGGCAGCCAGGTCACCATAGGCCAGGCCATGATCCAGCGCGATGCGATAAAGCGTATCGCCTTTCTTCACAATGTAGGCACCATCCGGTGCCACGACAACGGGCGTCACAACCGGTGCTGCGGTCAACGCACTGGCAGAAGCAGAACGGTCAACGATAGGGGCCGGACTTTGGGCTGCACAGCCCGCAAGCAACACCACAACCAAACAACCTGACTTAATCCGACTCACACACGGTCTCCTTGTCTTGCCTGCATGGCATCTTCACGAGATGCCAGGTAATAATGGAACAAACTTCACCTTCTCCAGACGGCTTTCCTCGAAACCATCCTCGGTCGCTTCGATCATGCGCAGCTCCTGGTCATCCTGCCCGACGGGAAAGATCAATCTGCCACCGGGCGCCAATTGCGGCAGCATATCGCGCGGAGTTATGGGAGAAGCCGCAGTAATGACAATGGCATCATACGGCGCACCCTCCGGCAATCCATGACTGCCATCCATATGCCGCAGGCGGGCATTATGCACACCCAGCGCAGAGAGCCGATCCCTTGCTACCCGGTACAAACCACCGATTCGCTCGACTGAGTAAACCGTCTTGAACAATTGCGCAAGAATCGTGGTTTGATAACCGCAACCCGTGCCGATTTCGAGAACCCGTTCATGCCGGGCGACAGCATTGGCCAACTCGCTCATGCGGGCCACGATATAAGGCTGGGAGATGGTCTGACCGAGCCCGATCGGCAGCGAAGTATCATCATAGGCTTTATGCGCCAGTGCCTGATCCACAAAGACATGGCGCGGAACTTGCCCCATCACGGCAAGCACCACCTCATCCTTGACCCCCTGACTTCGCAATCGTTCAACCAGACGCGTACGCGTCCGGGCCGAGGTCATGCCAATACCGCCCAGATGATCCGGATTCAGTCGGATAGCCATGAAGAGACCAGCTCCTGTTGAGGATAAGCCGTTAGGTCAATCGATAGCGGGGTGATGGATACATAACCATGTGCCACCGCGTGAAAATCCGTTTCTTCACCCATATCGGCAGCTGCGCCGGCAGCCCCGACCCACCAGATCGTATCACCGCGCGGATTTTCGCTGCGTACCACCGGCGATGACTTGTGACGACGACCAAGGCGCGTGACCCGCATTCCCTTGATTTGCTCATAGGGCAAATCCGGCACATTGACATTGAGCAGGATTGGATTCTGAAACGGGTTATTCTTGAAATTACGTATGAGATCGCGAGCCACCCTGGCCGCCGTCTCAAAATGTTGCGGGGTACGCGATGCGAGTGAAATCGCCAGGGCCGGCACGCCAAGCAGAAAACCTTCGGTCGCGGCGGCCACAGTGCCGGAATAAATGGTGTCATCGCCCATATTGGCACCATGATTGATGCCACTGACGACCATATCCGGCGGATTGGTCATCAGCCCGGTTGCCGCAAGATGCACGCAATCTGTCGGCGTCCCGTTGACAAACAGATAACCATTGGGTGCGGTACGCACACTCAGCGGACGGTCAAGCGTGAGCGAGTTGCTGGCACCACTACGGTCGCGCTCCGGCGCACAAACCAGTACTTCGCCTTCGTCACCCAGCGCCAGGGCAAGTGCCGCGATACCGGGTGCAAAATAGCCATCGTCATTGCTGATCAGGAAGCGCATGCTGAATGCCCTAGTTAGCACAAGACAAAGATTTTATCCCAGCCGCGCATCCTTCATCTATTTTGATGAGCCCATCCTGGCTGCATTGTGTCAATTTCGTCCTGGTTTGAAGGCCGAGAGAATGCCGGCGCTTGCAATCAGTGCCATGGCGGCATAGCTGAGCAACGGCAATGCGTGGTCCCAGATCAGCACGCCGTACACCGACGTGAATGCCACAGTCAGATATTGCAGGCTGGCAACCACCAGGGATTTGCCCTTGCTATAGGCACGCGTCATCGTCATTTGGCCGGCGCTTGCCCCCACCCCCATCGCCAGGATGATGCCGATGTTGATCCAGTTCAGCGATGCCAGTGCATGCGGCTGCGCCAGCATCCAGACGCCAGACAGGATCGTACTCAACAGCAAGAAGAAAAATACGGTTCGCCATTCCGGCTCACCCACCTTGCCCAGCTCCCGCATATTGAACATCGAACCGGCAGTAAACAGGCCAGACATCAGCCCCATCGCCCCGGCGAACCAGGAATCGGAACTCAAGGTCGGGCGCAGCAACAAGACCACGCCAGTGAACCCAAGTGCAATCGAGATACCCTGGATACGTTGCGGCAAAGCCCGGTGCAGCACGGCAAACAGCAGCATCAGGAACAAAGGTGCGGTATTTTGGAGGGTCACGGCGGTTGGCAGCGGCAAATGCGCCATGGCATAGGTGCCAGCCATCATGGAAATGGCACCACACATGCTGCGCGAAAAATGCAGCTTCAGGATCGGCCCGGTAACCAGCAACGCTTGCGGCCTGGGGCGCACGATCACCAGCAATACCAGCATGGCAATCAAGGCCCGGTAAAACATCAACTCTGCCGTGGTGAAGCTATCACTGCCCAGCTTGACGAACACGCCCATCGTGGAAAAGCTGAAACAGGAAACCACCATCCAGAACGGGCCGGAATCGCGCAGACGGGCAAACATTAATCACATCCTTAAAAACAACTGGCGGCCACATTGCCGCCAGTACCTGATTTATTGTCAGCGATTATCGCACTTACCTTGATAGGCATTCACCCAATTCTCGGCGCAGGAATTGGTGAAAATGCCGCATGCCGTCCTCCATCGGGCTCTGGTAGGGGCCGACCTCATTGCGGCCGGCCGCATGTAAGGCGGCACGACCTGCTTCCATTCGCCGAATGATATCGGCATCTTCGACTGCGGTTTCGCGGTATGCCGCCTGCTCGGTGGCGATGAAATCCGAAAATTCATCCAGAATGGCACGCGGGTAGTAAAACTCGATGATATTGCGGTAGCTGCGCACCCCATCCGGAACGACGGTGGAAATGACCAGCGTATGCGGATACCACTCCACCATGATATTCGGATAGTAAGTCAGCCAGATCGCACCATATTTAGGCAGATTCTGGCCATAACGCGCCAGCACTGCCTCGTGCCATTTGGCATAGACATCACTGCCAGGCCTAGTCAGTTCGCGATTCAGGCCGACCGTCTGCACCGAGTACCAATCACCGAACTGCCAGGCCAGATTGCGGCAATCCACAAAGTGCCCAAGCCCCGGATGGAAAGGATCGACGTGATAATCCTCCAGATAGACCTCGATAAAGGTTTTCCAGTTGCCTTGGTAGTGCTCCACTTCGACGCTGTGGAATCGGTAATCGGCAAAATCGAGATCCTTGGCCACGCCGAGGTCTTTCAGATCGGCTTCGATATCCCGCCCAGATTCAAACAGCAGGCCATTCCACTGCGAGATGGGCGTTTCCGGCAGATGCAGGCAGGGATTTTCCTTGAAGCGCGGTGCGCCAAGCAGCTTGCCGTGCGCATCGTAAGCCCAGCGGTGCAGCGGGCACACCGTATTTTTTTCATTGCCACGACCTTCCAGCATGATGGCCTGGCGATGGCGGCACACATTGGAAAACACATGCACGCCATCGGGTGCATGCTTGAGATAGCGCGCGCCATTGCTCACTTCCAGCACATGAAAATCCCCCGGCACCGGCACCATCAGCTCATGGCCGAGATAACGCGGCCCGCGTGCAAACAGCTTCTCCTGCTCCGCGCGATACACATCTTCATCAAAGTAGGCAGTAACCGGCAATTGCATGGTGTAATCGGGATTTGCATCTCCCGGATTGAATGGTTGCTTCATGATTCAAGCGCTAATCGGGTAATAAACGACCGGACTGGGATTCTGGGCGATGCAACGAAGCGGGGCAAGCAAGAAAACAAAAAACCGGAGAGAACCCCGGTTTTGATCATCACAACGGCTGCAAATCCAGCTTGGCAAACAATGCCTTATCCCGCTCTACCTCCGGATTGCCCGTGGTCAGCAGCTTGTCGCCATAAAAGATCGAATTGGCGCCGGCAAGGAAACACAATGCCTGCACGGACTCTGGCATCTCGCCGCGTCCGGCGGACAAGCGCACGAACGACGTGGGCATGGTGATGCGCGTTACCGCAATCGTGCGCACAAACTCGGTCCAATCCAGTGCCTCGACATTTTCCAGCGGGGTGCCTTCGATCGGTACCAGACTGTTGATGGGCACGGATTCCGGCTGCGGTGACAGATTGGCCAGTTGCTGGATCAGGCCAACGCGGTCTGTGCGTGCCTCACCCATGCCAATGATCCCGCCACAGCAGACGCTCAGGCCAGCCTTGCGTACTTTCCCAAGGGTATCGAGACGATCGTCATAGCTGTGGGTACTGACAATATCGCCGTATTTTTCCGGTGAGGTATCGAGGTTATGGTTGTAATAATCCAGCCCCGCATCTTTCAGCTCTTCCGCCTGACCATCGAGCAGGATACCGAGCGTGGCACAGGTCTCCATGCCCAGCGCCTTGACGCCTGCAACCATCTGTTTCAACTCATCCAGATGGCGTTTCTTCGGCCCACGCCAGGCCGCCCCCATGCAAAAGCGTGATGCACCGTTTTCCTTGGCCACTCTGGCAGATGCCAGCACCTCGGGTACGCTCAGCATTTCCAGCCCTTCCAGCTTGGCCTTGGCACCTTCATGGTGATGCGATTGCGAGCAGTAACCGCAATCCTCGGAGCAGCCTCCGGTCTTGATCGACAGCAAGGTCGACAGCTGCACCTTGTTCGCATCGAAATGCTCGCGATGCACCTGCTGTGCCGCAAACAGCAAATCGTTGAACGACATATCATAGAGCTCGGCGATCTCTTCGCGGCTCCATTGTCCGGATTGCGGATGCGGCGTCTTGCGCTTGATGGAAATGGGCTGCGGCTGATTCACTTGAGCTATCCTGCACTATTGATCTGCACGGATTGTGTAAGCGGAGTCAGCAATTGTCAAATTTTTTAATAAATTTTCTGAACAACTTAACACCTCCGGCCATCTGCCAACTCTGCGCAGGCGATAGCCAGCATCTGGCATTTTGCCCTTCCTGTCAGGCCCAACTACCCTGGTTGCCCGATCAGCACTGTCCATGCTGTGCAATACCGACACTGGATGGCAAGTTGTGCGGACAGTGCCTGAAAAGCCCACCGGCCTTCGATCATGTCACCGCGGCTTTCCTGTATTGCGATAGCCTGGCCGAGTTGATTCCATCAGCCAAATTTGGCGCCCGATGGTCGCTGTTACCGGCACTGGCAGAATTGTTGCGGCAAAAGGTCGATGATCTGCCGCGACCGGACTGCCTCGTTGCCTTGCCGCTGCACCCGCGACGCCTGCAGGAGCGCGGATTCAATCAGGCGCATGAAATTGCGGCACCGTTGGCAGAAAAATTGCACATACCGCTTGCCAATCATGTTTTGCAGCGCAGCCGCGATACCGAGCATCAGGCGCGATTGTCCGAAAAGGCCCGGCACCGCAATATGCGCGGCGCCTTCCATGCAACAGAAGAAGCTCGCGACCGGCATATTGTGCTGATAGATGATGTGATGACCACCGGTGCCAGCCTCGATGCCGCAGCACGTGCATTGAAAAAAGCTGGCGCAAGGCGGGTGGATGCCTGGGTGTTGGCCCGAACACCTTGAAGCGAGGCAATCACCACAGGACAGAGAAATGCCCCGTGGCAATCACGAGAAGATCAATGATGCTCGGAAGGGCTGGCTTTACCCAGTTTGTCGAGCGAGGCCATGATGAAAGCCGAGACAACAAAGGTCATGTGCAGGATGACATACCACATGATCTTGTCGTTTTCGATACTGCGCGCGTTCATGAACACTTTGAGCAGGTGGATCGAGGAGATTGCCACGATCGAGGCAGCCACCTTGTTCTTGAGCGAACTGGCATCAAGCTTGCCCAGCCAGCGCAATTTTTCCGTTCCCTCTTCCAGCTCCAGTTGAGATACGGAATTCTCGTAGCCGCTGATCATCACCATCACGATCAGGCTACCGACCAGCGCCATATCGATCAGGGTCAAAATGACCAAAATCATGTCCGTTTCCGGCATGGTGAACATGCTGCCGAGCAAGTGAATGACCTCGACAAAAAACTTCACACCCAGCGCCAGCAAGGCCAGGTTCATGGCCAGGAATATCGGCGCCAGCAACCAGCGGCCACCGTACAGCATTTTTTCAATCAAGCGTTCCATGCGAATCTCCATCGTTTTTATATTGGCAAACCGGAAAGGAAGCGTCAGAACAGACGGGCAATCAGCGCCTTGTCAAAACGCGCATCCAGCGGAATGGCAGCCGGTACACCATTACCCGCAGCCACGTCGGTTGCCACGCCGTCGCGTCCACGCATTTCCTTCAACTCAACGATCACATTGCCGCTCGGATGGATGATTTCAAGCCTGTCGCCCACGGCAAAGCGATTTTTCACATCGATTTCTGCCCAGCCATCCGCGACCCTGATCACCTCACCGACAAACTGGCTACGCTTGGCGATGGAATGACCTTCCAGGTAATTCTGGTATTCGTGCGTACTGTGGCGTTGCAGGAAGCCTTCGGTATAGCCACGATTGGCCAGGCCATCCAGATCAGCCAGCAAGGTCGGATCGAATGGACGCCCTGCCACCGCATCATCAATCGCTCTGCGATACGCCTGGGCGGTACGCGCCACGTAATAGAGCGACTTGGTACGACCTTCGATCTTCAGCGAGTCCACACCGATCTGCGCCAGCTTTTCTACATGCTGAATGGCGCGCAGGTCTTTTGAATTCATGATGTAGGTACCGTGCTCGTCTTCCAGGATCGGCATCAGCTCACCCGGACGACTGGTATCTTCGATCAGATAGGTACGGTCAGCCAGCGGATGGCGTTCGGCCCCGCCGCAAGCGGCGAATTGCTGGTTGCTCTCTTCCATCGCCTTGTTGAAGTCGAACTGGATCACCTGGGCCTGGCCCGCCTCATCTTCCTCTGCATGGTGAACCTTGTAATCCCAGCGGCAGGCATTGGTGCAGGTACCCTGGTTCGGATCGCGATGATTGAAATAACCCGAGAGCAGGCAACGGCCGGAATAGGCAATGCATAGCGCGCCATGCACGAACACCTCGATCTCGATATCCGGGCACTCCTGCCGGATCTCGGCGATCTCGTCGATCGACAGTTCGCGCGAGAGGATGATGCGACTTACCCCCAGCTTCTGCCAGAACTTCACGCCGGCATAGTTCACCGTATTGGCCTGCACCGAGAGATGAATCGGCATCTCGGGCCATTTTTCGCGCACCATCATGATCAAGCCCGGGTCAGCCATGATCAGTGCGTCCGGCCGCATGGCAATCACTGGCGCCATGTCCGCCAGATAGGTCTTGACCTTGGCGTTGTGCGGCAGCAGATTGGACGCGACGTAAAACAGCTTGCCGCGCGTATGCGCTTCTTCGATACCGGCCTGCAACTGCTCCAGCTTGAATTCGTTGTTGCGCGCACGCAGGCTGTAGCGCGGCTGGCCGGCATAGACGGCATCGGCGCCAAAATCATAGGCGGCGCGCATTTTGTCGAGCGTGCCGGCAGGCAGGAGCAATTCAGGGGTGGAACGGGTCATTTCAGGGCAATCCAGAGAGCGAGGCGGCGCATTCTAGCAGGTTTCCCGCCTGCTGAATATTTAAGCAGTGCAAGAATAACCCTTTCCAGACAATGGCTTGCACCACTTACCCACAGCTCGCTCACACAACTATTCCCGCAGAATGTGGAAAGGCCAATTCAATTGACGCTTTTTTGATCAGCCAGATTTTATTGTGCAGCCACAATGACTTGCCACACTTGTCCACAACTGACTCACACAGCCATACCCATAAAATCGGGATAAGTCGGTGCGGCGGTATCTGCCGCCTGATGGCAGGATTTTCAGAACAACGTGAAGCCACCAAAAAACGAAAGCCGCGAATGATTCATCGCGGCTTTCGTTGTCACTGCAGATCGTTAGCTCGGCCTGAAACGTGCCCGAATCGCCGATTCGATCCCGGCAGCATCCAGACCGCACTCCGACCACAGCTCGGCTTGTTCGCCATGCTCGACAAAACGATCCGGCAAACCGATCTGCAATACCGGCTTGGCAATGCCCTTGGCAGCCAGGCATTCCAGCACCGCAGATCCTGCGCCCCCCATCACGGCATTTTCTTCCACGGTGACCAGCCAATCATGCTGCTGCGCCAGCTCCACCACCAAGGCTTCATCAAGCGGCTTCACAAAACGCATGTTGGCAACAGTCAGGTCCAGCGCCTCGGCAGCCTTCAGCGCTGCGGCCAGCGGTGTGCCAAATACAAGCATCGCCCCACCCTGCCCCTGGCGACGAATCTCGCCCCTGCCGAACGGCAGGGCCTGCATGCAATCCTCCGGCAGCGTGCCTGAACCACCGCCGCGCGGATAACGTACGGCCGTGGGTCCGTCATGCAGAAACGCGGTGTACAGCATCTGACGACATTCATTTTCGTCGGACGGCGTCAATACCGCCATATTCGGGATGCAGCGCAGGAAGGAAAGGTCATAGGCACCGGCATGCGTCGGCCCATCCGCACCGACCAGTCCTCCGCGATCAATGGCAAACATTACTGGCAGATTCTGCAGTGCCACATCGTGGATCAACTGATCATAGGCTCGCTGCAAAAAGGTGGAATAGATCGCCACCACCGGCTTGCAACCTTCGCAGGCCAGGCCAGCCGCGAAAGTCACGGCATGCTGCTCGGCGATACCGGCATCAAAATAACGCTGCGGAAAGGTCTCGGCAAAACGCACCATGCCCGAGCCCTCGCGCATGGCGGGCGTGACGCCCACCAGACGGCGATCCTTGGCCGCCATGTCACACAGCCAGTCGCCGAACACCTTGGTAAAGGTGAGCTTGCCCGCCTTGCTTTCCATGCCGTTTTCCGGCTGGAACGGGGTGACCGCATGGTATTTGGTGGGATCGGCCACAGCGAGCTTGTAACCTTCGCCCTTGCGCGTTACCACATGCAGGAACTGCGGCCCTTTGAGCTTCTTGATATTGGCGAGCGTGCTCACCAGGATATCGAGGTCATGGCCATCGATCGGACCGATATAATTGAAGCCGAACTCTTCGAATAATGCGCCCGGCGTCAGCATGCCCTTGACATGCTCCTCGGTACGCCGTGCCAGCTCGCGAATCGGCGGAATGGCATCGAGCATCGAACTGCCGGATTTGCGCACCGAATTGTAGAAATCACTCGATAGTATCTTCGCCAGATAATTGCTCAAGGCGCCGACATTGGGCGAAATCGACATCTCGTTATCGTTGAGGATCACCAGCACATCGGCATCGGCATCGCCGGCATTGTTGAGCCCTTCAAATGCCTGGCCCGCGGTCATGGCACCATCGCCAATGACTGCGATTGCACGATGTGGCTCGCCCTTCAGTTTGAATGCCTCGGCCATGCCATGCGCTGCGCTGATCGAGGTACTGGAGTGCCCCACGCCGAAAGCATCATAGAGACTCTCGTCGCGCTTGGGGAAACCGGCCAGCCCCCCCTTCTTGCGCATCGTATCCATACGCTCGCGGCGGCCAGTCAGTATCTTGTGCGGATAGCTCTGATGGCCGACATCCCAGATCAGCTTGTCTCTGGGGGTGTCGAAGACATAATGCAGGGCGATGGTCAGCTCGATCGCACCAAGATTGGAAGCGAAATGGCCACCGGTTTGGCTCACCGTTGCCAGCAGATAGTCGCGCAGCTCCTGTGCGAGCTCGGGCAATTGCCGTCGCTCCAGCTGTTTCAGGTCCGCCGGGCTATTGACGGTATCGAGCAAGGGATATTTCATGGTCAATTGCGGCGCTCCACAATGAAGTCCGCGATTTCCTTCAGTCGTTGTGCTCGCGCACCGAACGGCGCCAGCGATTCCAGCGCATCGGCCTTCAGGCTATCTGCCCGGCGGCGGGCTTCTGCCAGGCCAAGATGCGAAACATAGGTCGGTTTGTTGTTGGCCACATCCTTGCCCGCCGTCTTGCCCAGCGTAGCCGAATCAGCCTCGCAATCAAGAATATCGTCCACCACCTGGAATGCAAGCCCGATGCATTTGGCAAAATGATCCAAACGGTTGCGTTCGTCCTCATTCAGTGGTTGGCCGCAGAACGACCCCATCAATACCGAAGCACGGATCAGGGCGCCTGTTTTCAGGATATGCATCATTTCCAGCTCTGGCAGGGAAATGCTTTGTCCGACGCTGTATAGATCGACACCCTGCCCGCCACACATGCCGGCGCTGCCGGATGCACGCGCCAGAACATTGATCAAGCGCAACTGATCACTCGGCTGATCGCACAGGTCATGCGCCGACAATACATCAAACGCAGCAGTCTGCAGCGCATCGCCCGCCAGCAACGCAGTGGCTTCACCATAGGCCACATGCACGGTCGGCTTGCCGCGACGCAATACATCGTTATCCATGGCCGGCATATCGTCATGCACCAGCGAATAGGCATGGATCATTTCCACAGCACAGGCCGCATACTGCAAGCGTTCAATAGGTGCCTGCACGATGTCGCCAGCGGCAAACACCAGCAAGGGCCGCACCCGCTTGCCGCCATCGAGCACGGCGTAGCGCATGGCCTCGTGCAGCTTTGCGGGCAAATGGTCGGCCTTGGGCAATACCTGCCCCAGCGTGGCCTCCATGCGATCCTGCACCGATCGGGTCCAGGCCTTGAAATCAGGAGTAGTCATCAAGCCCTCTCTTCGGGGTCAAATGGTTTCAGCTCGCCGCCTTCAAGGATACGAATCCGCTGCTCGGCATCGGCAAGCTTGGCTTCACAAAAACGCAGCAATTCAACCCCACGCTGGTACTTGGTCAAAGCCTCTTCCAGTGGCGCGCTGCCACTTTCCATCGCAGCAATCAGGCTTTCCAGTTCCGAGAGCCCAGCTTCGAAGGTATCCGGCAATTTGGCTGTTTTGGCCATATACCCGCGCTCCTTGATCAAAACGCAGCAAGATAGCCGCCACGCCGGGGAACGTCAATGGCATACCTGCGCTAGAATCAAAGCAGTATACCGCGAGGCTCAAGCGTAATGGCTGCCCCACTGAACCAGCTCAAAATAGCACGGCATGACACCCTGCCAGCACAGCGCAAGCCCTGGCTCAAGCGTACGCTGCTTTTTCTCCTTGTTTTGATCACGCTGGCGACAGCTTCCGTCTTGTTGAACCGGCGCCCGATTGAAGTTGAAACCGCACGTGTTACGCAGGCCTGGCCAGCGCAAGCCATCACCGTATTGAATGCCACCGGTTACGTTACTGCCGACCGCAAGGCTGCCGTTGCGACCAAGGGTACCGGCCGTCTGGAATGGCTGGGGGCACGGGAAGGCAGCCAGGTCAAAGCCGGCGACATCATCGCCAGGCTGGAAAACAGCGACATGCAGGCACAACTGGCGCAGGCACGTGCCAATGTCGAAGTGGCCAAGGCCCGGCAACAGCAATTGCAAGCGGATCAGCTGGATGCTGCGCTCAACTTCAAACGGCAACAGCAGTTGGCAGCACAGGGGTTTGTCTCGCCCGCCGCAGTCGATACAGCCCAAAGCCGCCACCTGCAGTCCGTTTCAGCCGTCGCCGCACAGGCCGCAACCGTGACCATGATGCAAGCCGCAGTACGCAGTGCCGAGGCGGCACTCGACAACACCTTCATCCGCGCCCCGTTTTCTGGCGTGGTATTGACCAAACAGGCCAATGTCGGAGATATCGTAGCCCCGTTCAGTACCAGCGCCGATTCGAAAGGCGCCGTGGTCACTCTGGCGGACATGGCCACGCTTGAAGTTGAGGCCGATGTTTCCGAAACCAGCCTGGCCATGGCGCACCTGGATCAGCCTTGCGAAATCCAGCTCGATGCCCTGCCCGACATCCGCCTGTTGGGACGCGTGCATCGTATCGTACCCACGGTGGATCGCAGCAAGGCTACCGTCAAATTCAAGATCCGCTTTGAAGAACATGATCCACGCGTGCTGCCGGACATGAGCGCAAAAGTGGCCTTTCTGAATCGTCCGCTGATGCCAGATGAACGCCGACCACGCCTCGCGGTCCAGACTGAGGCCATTCGCAATGGTCATGTTTTCGTACTCGATGCACAAGGTACAGCCCAGCAACGCCAGATCGAATCCGGCAACAAACTGGGCGATCTGACCGAAATACGTTCCGGCCTGCAAAACGGCGAAACCGTTGTACTCCAGCCACCGGCCAATCTGGCTAGCGGCATGCGCGTCGTGGAGAAAAAACGATGAGCATCGCGGTTAGCGTGCATAACCTCTGCAAAAGCTACCAGCGTGGCGATGAGATTCTCGACGTACTTTCGCAGATCAGTTTCGATATCACCGAGGGGGATTTCCTGGCATTGATGGGGCCATCGGGCTCGGGCAAATCCACGCTGCTCAATTTGATTGCGGGTATCGACAAGCCGACCTCGGGCCAGATCATCATCAACGATGTCGATATCGTGCAGCTGCGAGAACGGGAGCTGGCGGCCTGGCGCGCGGAAAACATCGGTTTCATCTTCCAGTTTTACAATCTGATGCCGGTTCTGACTGCACAGGAAAACGTCGAATTGCCACTGCTGCTTACCCCGCTATCCCGGCGTGAACGGCGCGAACGTGCGCTGTTGGCACTTGATCTGGTGGGTTTGTCCGATCGCATCAGCCATCTACCGAGCGAATTGTCCGGTGGCCAGCAGCAGCGGGTTGCCATTGCCAGGGCCATCGTCGCCGATCCGGCACTGATCGTCGCCGATGAACCGACCGGTGACCTCGACAAGAAATCCGGCGAGGATGTCCTGCAATTGCTGACTCGCCTGAATCAGGAGTTGGGCAAGACCATCGTTATGGTCACACACGATCAGAAAGCCGCCGATTGCGCGCGGATCATCCGGCATCTGGACAAGGGAGAATTGTCCGAGATCGCCTGCATGCGCTGACCGAAGCGCAGCTGATCCCCCTTCAATTCGTGACATGCAAAAAAGCCAGGCCCGCAGGCCTGGCTCGAGTTGGTCAAATTGATTCTGCCAGATGCTTTGCGCTGTTCTTGCTAGGCTTGCTGTGTCACAGCGCGTCCTGCCTGGACCCCTCGGATAATGCGGCTCCACTTGATACCAGCATCGATCATCACGATCACCGACAAGCTCATCATGATCGATGACAGCGTGATGTTCAGATAATTATGTGCCGGCAAATACTGGTTCACGATCATCCAATAGCCTGCGGTCATTACCGAGCAGAACAGGTAGAACATCGGCACCGCAGTAACCAGACCGTACCAGACGTTGTTGCTGCGACGCAGGATCAGGCTGGTACCGATTGCCAGGGCAATCGAAGCCAGCAACTGGTTCGACACACCAAACAACGGCCAAACGGTTGCAATGTCTCCTCCGTACAACAGGTAGCCCCAGAGATAACAGACCAGCACACTGACACCGATCACGCCAGGTTTCCAGTTATTATCCTTCAGCTTCGGGAAAGCATTTCCAAAGAAGTCCTGAACGATATAACGCGCCACGCGGGTTCCGGCATCGATAGCGGTCAGGATAAACACCGCTTCAAACAGAATCGCGAAGTTGTACCAGTAGGACAACAAATGATCCATGCCCGGCAAGCTGGAGAAAATAGAGGCCATGCCCACGGCCAGGGAAACTGCCCCACCGGTACGGCCAGCCAGATCCATGCCAACCAATTGCGACAACATCGGCAGATCCACCACGGTCATGTTCAGCTTCTGGAACACAGCCGGTGCCGAGTTGATGGCGAAATAGTCACCCGGATGCAACACACAGGCGGCGATCAGCGCCATCATGGCCACAAAAGTTTCTACCAGCATGCCGCCGAAACCAACCAGCAAGATATCCTTTTCGTTGTTGATCATTTTGGGCGTTGTACCCGAACCGATCAGGGCATGGAAGCCGGAGATGGCACCGCAGGCAATGGTGATCGAAACGAATGGCCAAACTGGTCCCTTGATGATCGGGCCACCACCAGCGATGAATTCAGTCACTGCAGGCATGTGCAATACCGGATTCACAATGACGATGCCAAGCGCCAGAGCACCGATGGTACCGATCTTCATGTAAGAAGACAGATAGTCACGCGGGGCCAGCAGGAACCAGACCGGCAGCGCAGCTGCGAAGAAGGCATAGATCGGCAATGCCAGCTTGACACCGGTTTCGCTCAGCGTAAACAAATCGCCAATCCAGGTACCCTTGACATAGGGGCCGAAAGCCACCGCAAGCAAAATCAGAAACATGCCCAGCACGGTTGCATGGGTGAGTTTGTCCGGGCGTGCCTTGATGATCAGACCAACAATCATGGCAATCGGAATGGTCATACCCACCGTGAAAGTGCCCCACGGATTGTTCTTCAGCGCGTGCACCACAACCAGCGACAAGCCTGCCATGGTAATCGTGATGGTGAACAGAATCGCAAGCCCGACAGCGATACCTGCGACCGGCCCGATTTCCGCCTTGGCGATTTCCGAGAGTGATTGCCCTTTGTGGCGTACGGAGGCGAACAGGATCACCATGTCATGCACGGCCCCACCGATCACCGCGCCAACCAGCAACCAGATCGTGCCCGGCAGAAACCCGAACTGCGCAGCCAGGATCGGACCGACAAGCGGGCCTGCCGCAGCAATCGCGGCGAAGTGGTGGCCGAATGCCACCCATTTGTTCATCGGCAGGTAATCCTTGCCGTTGTTGAATTCATGTGCCGGGGTTGACCGGCCAGAATCCAGCGCCAACACCTTAGCCGCGATAAAGCCACCGTAAAACCGATATGCCAATATCAGGATACAACTGGTCGCGACGATCAATGTCAATGCATTCATGACACCTCTCCTCCTCAGTTTGGAATGATCGGAAAACCCAAGCAGGCGGCTTTCCTGATCTGCACTTTATGCTGATCGTGCTTACAAGCGAGTGCGTTTTGGCGAGCGGTGTCTTAACGGATTAAGCGGTAGGGAACGAGGATTAAACGGTTCAGGGAATGAGCAGATGATCTTTCAGATCACGCAAATGCCGTCTACTCACCGGCACATGCTTGCCGGAACGAGTAATAATTTCAGCAGACCCATTTTCCTGCATGATGATTTCGGCAATATTCATAGGATTGACAAGATATTGCCGATGACAACGCAGCAGTGGCGTTTTTTCCTCAAGCGTTTTGAGTGTCAACTCGGTAATACCGCTTTGCTCTGCACACATCACTTGCACACCGGTCAAACTGCTGTGGATGTATTCGACATCGTCCAGGCGCAGGAGTTGAATGCGATTGCGTGCATAACAGGGTATCTGCAAAATCTGCGCCGGCAGCGCCAACTCGTGGTGCTCCGGCTGATCCTTGCCTGATCGCAACCAGGATAGCGTACTGGCCAGACGAGACGGTTCGACCGGCTTGAGCAGATAGTCGCTAGCATGCTCCTCGAAAGCACTAAGTGCATACTCATCGTAAGCCGTGACAAACACGATCTTGGGCATGCGGTGTTTATCCAGCATGCCCAACATTTCCAAGCCACTGACACGCGGCATCTGGATATCCAGAAACACCACATCCGGATGTAATCGATTGATTGCCGCCATCGCATCGATAGCATTGGCACTCTCACCGACAATCTCGATATCCGTCTCGACTTCCAGCAGTGCACGCAACTCTTCGCGCGCTGGCGCTTCATCATCCACGATCAGCACTTTCAGCATGCTTCCTCCATCGGCAAGCGAATCGTCACGCGGGTATACAAATCCGGTTTGCAATCCACCTGCAAACCATAGATATCGCCATAGCGAATCTTGATGCGTCTATCCACCAGATTCATACCCAGGCCATCACTGGCTTCTCTCGGCTGGTACAAGCCGGCATCGTCCTCCACCCAGAGACAGAGATCATTGCCTTCTCGTGCCGCACCGATATGCACATGGCCCGGCTCCAGCAACTGCGAAATTCCATATTTGATGGCATTCTCCACGATCGGCTGCAAAGTGAATGCCGGCAGACGTACGCCCAGGAGCTCGTCGGGCACATGCATCTGCACGTTCAGATGCCCGGCAAAGCGCGCCAACTCGATCTGCAGATAAGCATCCACATGTTCGATCTCGTCCTTGAGGCTGACTTCGCCACTTGGACGCTTGAGGCTCTTGCGGAAAAAAGTGGAGAGATACTGCACCAGTTGTCGGGCGCGCTCCGGATCCTTGCGAATCACCGCCGACAGTGTATTCAGGGCATTAAACAGGAAATGCGGATTGATCTGTGCCTGCAACAGCTTGATTTCCGATTGCGCCAGCAATTGTTTCTGTTCTTCGAGCTTGCCCGCCAGGATCTGGTTGGATAGCAATCGGGCGATCCCCTCACCCAGGGTACGGTTGATGCGGGAAAACAGTTTGCGTTTGGGTTCATACAGTTTGATTGTTCCGATCACGCGACTATCTTCATCCTGCAGTGGAATCACCAAGGATGAGCCCAGCTTGCAATCAGGCGAAATCGAGCACTGGTAAGGGACTTCATTGCCGTCGGCATAAACCACTTCATTACGTGCAATGGCTTGCCGGGTATGCGGGGAAACGATGGGCGTACCCGGCAGATGATGATCGGCCCCTACACCGGTAAACGCCACCAGCTTGTCGCAATCCGTGATCGCCACTGCGCCTACACCGGTTTCTTCGCGCACGATATGTGCCACCTTGGCGCAGTTTTCCGGTTCCAAACCATGCCGGAGCAAGCCCGATGTGCGCGCGGCAATCGATAACGCCTTGGCTGAAAAAGCGATCGAATATTTCTCCATCATCGCCTTGCGATCCAGAATCAGGCGCATGAACGCAGCAGCGCCAACGGCATTGGTCACGACCATGGGCAAGGCGATCTGTGCGACCAGCTTGGCGGCCTGATCATAAGGCCGTGCCACGGCAAGAATGATCAGCATCTGCGCAATTTCGGCCAGCAAGGTCACGCCAAAGACCAAAGCTGGATTGAACAGGATATCGGTACGATGACGCTGCAAAAGCCAGCGATGCGCCAGCCCACCCATCAAGCCTTCCACCGTGGTGGAGATGGCACAGGCCACATCGGTGAAGCCGCCGAGCGAATAGCGATGCAATCCGCCAGTCAGACCGACAAAAAAACCTACGACCGGCCCGCCGAGGATGCCGCCCATCACGGCGCCGATGGCACGCGTATTGGCAATGGCCCCTTCGATCTGCAGGCCGAAATAGGTGCCCATGATGCAGAAGCCGGAAAACATCAGGTAACACAGCACCTTGTGCGGCAAACGCACGGTCACCTGCATCAGGGGCATGAAGAGTGGGGTTTTGCTGAACAGATAGGCAATCACCAGATAGACGCACATCTGCTGCAGCAGCGAGGAGAGCAACACGAAAGTATCGACATGCATGCTGGTTCTTTCCTCGTATCAGAAATTTATGTATGCCAATCCGCGCGATAGATCGGCAAGATCGGTCAGTGGATTGGGCGGGGTTTCCGTTAATTCAACACAACATGTTTGTGTGCAAGGTCATCATCACGGGATGCAGGTTGTTGATTTCTTCTTTCACCGTATCCCTCCAGTGCAAAACGGGGGCGCGTGCCCCCGTTCATGTTAACAGTCAAACCATCAAATCAGGTTCTGCTCTGCGACACCAATATTGAGATCCAGCACTCGGCTATCACCATCACCTTCCTTGTATTTCTTCGACAAAGGCGAAATACGCTTGGCTTCGAGCGCGTCCAGATAGGCATCCGTCACATCACCGGTGATGTAGTTGCCATCAAAGCAGGATGTCTCGAACTCGGTAATACGGCCTTGGCTGGCTTCGGAACAGGCGGCAATCAGCGCATCCAGATCCTGATAAATTACGGCATCAGCACCGATTTCACGCGCAATATCATCATCGCTGCGACCCGTAGCAATCAATTCGGCGCGAGTAGGCATGTCAATACCATAGACATGCGGGAATTTCACGGGCGGTGCTGCGGATGCCATATAAACCTTGGTGGCACCTGCCTCGCGCGCCATCATCACGATTTCCTTGGAAGTGGTACCACGCACGATGGAGTCATCCACCAGCAGCACACTCTTGCCCTTGAATTCGACACCGATCGGATTGAGTTTCTGACGTACCGATTTCTTGCGGGTTGATTGTCCCGGCATGATGAAGGTGCGGCCAATATAGCGATTCTTGATAAAGCCTTCGCGGAAAGAAACGCCGAGGCGGTTGGCCAGTTGCATGGCCGATGAACGGCTGGTATCCGGAATCGGAATCACCACGTCGATATCCATTGCCGGCACCACGCGCTTGACCTTGTCAGCCAGGCGTTCGCCCATTTTCATGCGTGCTTCATAGACCGAGATGCCATCGATCACCGTATCCGGGCGCGCAAAATACACGTGTTCAAAAATGCAGGGCACCAGCTTTGGACTTGGATGGCATTGACGGCTATGGAACTGGCCATCGAAGGAAATGAAAACTGCCTCACCTGGATCGACATCACGCCACATCTTGAATCCCAGCGTATCCAGCGCCACCGATTCGGACGAAACCAGGTACTCGCATCCCGCCAGGGTGTCATGACGACCCATCACCAAGGGACGGATACCGAACGGGTCGCGAAATGCCACAAGGCCATAGCCGGCAATGATGGCAACCACGGCATAAGCGCCCTTTACGCGCTGATGCACCGCACTGATTGCGTCAAAAATCGTTTCCGGATCGAGATGGGCATTTTTGGTCCGGCGTGAAAGCTCGTGGGCAAATACATTGAGCAGGGCTTCCGAGTCCGAATTGGTGTTGATGTGTCGCAGATCCGTGCGATACATCTCGTCTTTCAATTGCTTGTCGTTGGTAAGGTTGCCGTTGTGCGCCAGAACGATGCCGAACGGGCTGTTGACATAAAACGGCTGGGCTTCAGCCACACTGGAAGCTGAACCAGCAGTCGGATAACGAACATGACCAATGCCGGCATTACCCATCAGCGAGCGCATGTTGCGTGTACGGAAAACATCCCGCACCAGCCCCTGCCCTTTATGCATGTGCAGAACTTGTCCTTCTGCTGTCACGATACCGGCGGCATCCTGGCCACGATGTTGCAACATCAGCAGCCCGTCATAGAGCAGCTGGTTGACCGGGGTTTGCGCTACCACACCAAGAATGCCACACATATATTTGTTACCTTATTGCAATTGAGCAAGATCAATCAAAACGGATTCGGCTGGAAAGCTCTGCCGGTAGCCATGGTTTGGCCTGCAGGGCGAACTCTTCACACAAGGGACTGAACATTGCATCGCGCCAGTCCGCCGATTGCGGGAAATGGGTCATGCCGGCGATAAGCACCAGCATCAATACCAGCAACACCCCTCGCGACATTCCAAAAACTGCACCAAGAACACGATCCAGCGGCTTCAGTCCGCTCACTTTCAAAAACTGGTTCAAGGTAATACGCACGATGGCTGATGCCAGCCATACTGCACAAAAAATGGCCAGGAACGCCGCCATATACCGCATGCTATCGCTTGGCAAACCTTGTGGCATCCAGGCCATTCCTTCTGCGGCATACTTGCTGGCCAGCCAGAATGACAAGACCCAAGCCATCAGTGCCAGCACTTCCTGCATCAAACCACGCATCACCGACAGCAGGATAGACAGACCAATGATGGTCAACACGACATAATCAAAAATCGTCATTGCCTGATAACTTTACCCGGCACACCTGCAGATTCGGATTTCTTGCGCCATTCATTGGCACGCGCTTCGCTCGTACTAGGTCCGACACGGACACGGGTCAGCTGTCCATTGGCTGTATTGACCTTTTCGGCATAGGCAGGCAATCCTGCCCCCTTGAGTTTGGTGACAATCTGGGCGGCCTTGGCCGCATCGGCGAAGGCACCAACCTGCAGAAAATATTTCTGTACGGCACCCGATTCGGCATTATCCAGCCCTTCCAAAATCCGGCGAGGATCAGATTTGGGCTTCGACGCAGCGATCTGTTCAGGCTTGGAGGAAACCTTGGGCAGTTTTTTGGTTTCGACACTGACTTGTGTCTGGTGATTGACCAATTTCCCCGGCAAAACACTTTCGACAGTTACCGCTTCCTTGGCGACTGTCTGGGGTTGACTTGCAGCCGGCATAACCGGACTGGCAACAGCAGAACTGGCGACGACTGGCGAGCTGCCGGATTGTGCAGGCGCAGCAGGAAGATTCGTTGCAACCACAGCGCTTGCCACCATGGAAGCAGAAGACGCCTCTACAACTGCCACCACCGGTGCAGACACGGAAGCCAAGGCGGGCGAGCTGGAGGTAATTTCAATCGTCTGCCCGGTCGCGAGCTGGGCAGGCGGGGTATTGTCAAGCACGGTCCACAACACGACCAATGCAAACAGCACCAATGCCACGGCACCCACCAGACGACGACGCGCGCGTTTGCGCAAAAAAAGGAGTTCTTCGCTGACGTTGGATACAGTCATGTTCAAGCTTCCCGTGCTGCCATGACTTCGGCAACCGTATAGAAAGAACCAAAGGCCAGAATTCTATCATTTTCGCCTGCACCCTTACAGGCTTCGCGCCACGCATCAGCGACGCTCGCATGACAATCCACTTTTGCCTGACCATCTTGCTGTCTGATCATCTGCGCCACCTCATGCGGATCTGCCGCACGCGGCAACTGGGGTGCGGCGACATGCCAGACCGAGACACGATCTGCCAAGCACGCCACAACACCGGCAATATCCTTGTCCGCCATCATGCCAAACACGGCATGGGTCTCAGGGAAAAAACCCATTTGATCCAGACTGGCCCTGAGTACACGCGCAGCATGTGGATTATGGGCAACATCCAATACCGTCACCGGACGCCCCGGCAACACCTGGAAGCGTGCCAGCCACTCGACTTCGAGCAAACCGCGCTTGATATCACCCAGGCCAACCGGCAGTCGCTCCTGCATCACATCCAGCATGGCCAGAACCAGTGCGGCATTACCCAACTGGTAATCGCCACGCAATGCCGGAAACGGCAGTGCATGCCGATGGATGCTTCCCTTGCTCCAGGCCATCCATTGACGATCTTCGTTTTGTTTCTGGAAACCGAAATCACGCCCGATCAAACGCAGATCAGCACCGATCTCATCGGCATGATCAAGCAGGCTTTGCGGCGGATTGGGATCCGCACAAAAGGCAGGCTTGCCGGTACGATAAACACCGGCCTTTTCATGGCCGACGGCTTCGCGCGTATCGCCCAGAAAAGCCTGATGATCCAGACCAACACTGACAACGGCAGAAGCATCGGGCTCAAACACATTCACTGCATCCAGCCGGCCACCCAGGCCCACTTCCAGCACCGCGACATCTACCGCCGCATCGATAAACACACGCATGGCCGCCAACGTGCCGAACTCGAAATAGGTCAGCGTGGTTTCGCCACGCACCGATTCGACCTGACGAAAGGCATCGACCAGCACCTGATCCGACACAGGTGTCAGGTTAAGCATGACACGCTCGTTATAATGCTGCAGGTGCGGCGAGGTATAGGTCCCGACCCGGTAACCGGCAGCACGCAGGATATGCGACAGCATCGCGCACACCGACCCCTTGCCATTGGTACCCGCCACGATCAGTACCGGAAATGACGGGTTGAGCCCCATGGCATCGCGCACGGCGGCAACACGCGTCAAACCCATGTCGATAGCTGCCGGGTGCAGCGCCTCCAGATAGCCAAGCCAGTCATCGAGGCACTGAGCATCAAACCGTGGCATCAGTTCAAAGCCGGCAAATTGCCAAACAGGGTCATCAGTTGCGCAAGTTTGCGGCGCATTTCGCGACGGTCGACGATCATATCGATCGCCCCCTTTTCCAGCAGGAATTCTGTGCGCTGGAAACCTTCCGGCAAGGTTTCGCGAACGGTCTGCTCAATCACGCGCGGACCGGCAAACCCGATCAGGGCGCCCGGCTCGCCCATGACGACATCACCCAGAAAAGCAAAGGATGCCGAAACTCCACCCATGGTCGGGTCCGTCAACACCGAGATAAAGGGCAGACGTTTATCAGACAGGCGCGTCAGAATGGCCGACGTTTTGGCCATCTGCATCAAGGAGTTCAGGCCTTCCTGCATGCGCGCCCCGCCAGATGCAGCCACGCAGATGAACGGTATATTCTGCTCAATGGCCGTTTGCACACCACGCACGAAGCGTTCGCCGACAACGGAACCCATCGAACCACCGATGAACTTGAATTCGAATACGGCAACCACACACGGCACATTGAGAATCGCGCCCTGCATGACGACCAACGCGTCATCCTCGCTCGTATCGGCTTGCGCAGCAGACAAGCGATCCGGATATTTGCGACTGTCCTTGAACTTGAGAATATCGATCGGCTTCACTTCCGTACCGATTTCAAAGCGTCCTTCCGGGTCCAGCAGAATATCCAGTCGGCGCCGCGCCGAAACAGCTATGTGGTAACTACACTTGGGGCAGACATTCTGATTGTTTTCCAGGTCAGTACGATACAGGACCGCACTACAGGCCGGACACTTGCTCCACAGTCCTTCAGGCACCCCTGACTTGGCCGCAGTATCACGGCTCTTGATTTTCGGGGGCAGTAATTTTTGTAACCAGCTCATGCGTAAAACCTCTCAATAACTTCAAGCGCGGGCAGAATCGATGGCGGCGCGAATGCCGGACAGGAAGGTGATTAGCCGCTCGGACAGACCATCCTCGCCGGTCTCGACTTCCTGCACGATGCGCGAGCCGATGATAATGGCATCAGCAACTTGTGCGATCGCTTTGGCCGTATCAGCATCACGAATACCGAATCCGACGCCGATTGGCAAATCA
The DNA here is from genome assembly GCF_055810895.1 of Formivibrio sp. oc-25. NCBI lineage: Bacteria > Pseudomonadati > Pseudomonadota > Betaproteobacteria > Neisseriales > Chitinibacteraceae > Formivibrio > Formivibrio sp. oc-25. The sequence goes on from NZ_JBVVOL010000005.1 coordinate 134,390, forward strand.
ATGGACTGGCGCAATTCAGCCAGCTTGGCCGCCACGCTAGCTGTATCCAGTGATGCTGCACCCGTCACACCCTTGAGCGATACATAGTAAACATAACCAGAAGCCATTTTGGCCACGGCCGCCAGACGGTTGGCAGGCGTTGTCGGCGCCAGCAGGAATACCGGATCAAGGCCATGCTGCTTGAGCACTGCCACCCGTTCGTGCGCCTCTTCTGGCGGCAAGTCAACCGTCAGCACGCCATCAACCCCGGCCGCAACCGCAGCTGAAGCGAACGTCGGATACCCCATTGCCTCGACCGGGTTGGCATAGCCCATCAATACCACGGGCGTTTGGGCATCCTGTTTACGGAATTCAGCCACCATCTCCAGCACGTTGCGCAAGCTCACCTTGTGCGCAAGTGCACGCTCGGCCGCACGCTGGATAACAGGGCCATCGGCCATTGGGTCGGAAAAAGGCACGCCCAGTTCGATGATGTCAGCACCGCCCTTGACAAGCGCGTGCATCAGCTCAACCGTCATGCCGGGGCGAGGATCGCCTGCGGTGATGTACGGAATCAACGCTTGCCGGCCTGCAGCCTGCAAACGTGCAAAAGTAGTCTGGATACGGGACATAGTTTTATCGGTCAGATATCAGCACAGGCGCCTTGCGGCGCCTGCTGGTTAAAGTTCGATGCCATCCAGCTTTGCCACAGTAGGAATATCCTTATCCCCACGGCCGGACAGATTCACCACGATCACCTGGTCTGGCCGCATGGTTTTCGCCAATTTTTTGGCATAGGCCAACGCATGGCTTGATTCCAGCGCAGGAATGATGCCTTCCAGACGACAAAGATCATGGAACGCAATCAAAGCCTCATCATCGTTGGCCGCGACATATTCGGCCCGGCCGATTTCTTTCAGGTAGCTATGCTCGGGGCCAACGCCCGGATAATCCAGCCCTGCCGAAATCGAGTGCGTTTCAATGATCTGGCCATTTTCATCCTGCATCAGATTGGAACACTGTCCATGCAGGATACCGGGCTTGGCATTGGAGGTCAGCGGCGCGGCATGCTTGCCGGTCTCAACACCGAAACCACCCGCTTCGACACCAATGAGACGTACGCCCGGCACATCGATATAGGGATGGAAGATGCCGATGGCGTTCGATCCACCACCCACGCATGCCAGCACGGCATCGGGTTGACGCCCGATCTGTTCCAGCGCTTGCTGCTTGCACTCCTCGCCAACAATGCACTGGAAATCGCGCACCAGCATCGGATAAGGGTGCGGACCTGCGGCGGTACCGATGATGTAATAGGTACTATCGATATTGGTCACCCAGTCGCGCATGGCTTCATTCATGGCATCCTTGAGCGTTTTTGAACCGGATTCCACCGGGACAACCGTCGCACCCAGCAATTTCATGCGATACACGTTGGGAGCCTGACGTTTGACATCTTCAGCCCCCATGTACACCACACATTCCAGACCGAAACGGGCGGCTACCGTTGCCGAAGCAACACCATGCTGGCCAGCACCAGTCTCAGCGATCACGCGTTTCTTGCCCATGCGACGGGCCAGCAGAGCCTGGCCGATCGTATTGTTGACCTTGTGTGCGCCGGTATGATTCAGGTCTTCGCGCTTGAGATAGATTTGCGCACCGCCCAACTCTTCAGACAAGCGCTTGGCATGGTAGAGCGGGCTTGGACGTCCGACATAATGCTTGAGATCACTGTAATACTCGGCCATGAATGCCGGATCATTGCGGGCATTTTCATACTCGATCCGCAACTCCTCCAAAGCCGTCATCAATGTTTCGGCCACAAAGATGCCACCGAACTGGCCAAAGTGGCCGCGGGCATCAGGCTGGTTATAAGACTCGGTCATGCATCTCTCACTTGGCACTGTTTACTTGCTCGATGAATGCCGCAATCTTGGCGACATCCTTGATTCCCTTGGATCTTTCCACACCGCTCGACACGTCTACGGCCCAGGGGCGTACCTGTCTGATTGCATCCGCCACATTACCGGCATGCAGCCCGCCGGAAAGGATCAGCGGCAGGGGCAATTGTGCAGGAAGCAGCGACCAATCGAATGTTTCGCCGGTGCCTCCTGGTGCATCGGGCACGAAGGCATCGACCAGAATACCCCGTGCATCACCATATCGAGCTGCGTATTCTAACAAATCCAAGCCGGGTTTTACGCGAACTGCCTTCAAGTAGGGGCGATTGAACTGACGGCAGTAATCTGGCGATTCATCGCCATGAAACTGCAACAGATCCAGCGGAACCTGCGCCAATACACCCGCAACATAGTCCGGATCGGCATTCACAAACAAACCGACCGTCGTCACGAAAGGAGGCAGCGCCTGTACAATTTGTTGCGACTGACTGGCATCCACCGCGCGCGGACTTGGTGCGTAAAACACCAGACCGACAGCATCGGCGCCCAGTTGCGCTGCGGCCACTGCAGTTTCCGCATCACGCAGACCACAGATCTTGATGCGCGGCATGGCTTCCCCTTTCAATTCATCAAATGATGCCGTGCCGTGGCACAGGCAATGACGGCAAAGCAAATGTTTCCGGATAACTTACGCCAGCCAGATACAAGCCGTCCGGCATAAAAGTAGGCGGAGCCTGCGAGCGATCCCGCGCAGCCAGCAACTCGCTGATCCAATTTGCAGGCTGATTGCCTTTTGCCACATGCAGCAATGCGCCCATGATATTGCGCACCATGTGATGCAAAAAAGCATTGGCAGAAAAATCCAGCATCAACAAATCGCCACTGTCATGGATATTGAGCTGTTGCAGATGCTTGACCGGCGTCTTGGCCTGGCACTCGGCTGCGCGAAAACTGGAGAAATCATGCTCTCCCAGCAACAGAGTCGCTGCCGCACGCATGGCATTCAAGTCAAGCGGCAGGTGTACCCACCCCACGCGCCCAGCCATCAACGCGGGTCGGACCGGGTGATTCAACAGCAAATAACGATAATGGCGCGCCATCGCGGAAAAGCGCGAATGGAAGGCATCCGGCACTTCCCGCGCCCAGAGCACAGCCACGCCAGCCGGGAGAAAGCTATTGACCCCTCGTACCCATGCCGTCAGAGGGCGCCTGGCATCCGTATCAAAGTGCACCACCTGCATGCTGCCATGCACGCCGGCATCGGTTCGGCCTGCGGCGTGCGCACGGACTGGATGCGCCGCCATCTTGCCCAGAGCGTCCTCCAATACGGCCTGAACCGTGCTCACTTGCGGTTGAATCTGCCAGCCGCAGAAAGCACGGCCATCATATTCCAGACCAAGCGCAATTCGCCTCATTCCCATATCCCAAATCCGGCAAGCCAAAGTGCCGCGAGGATACCCAACACCTGCACCCCCAGCAAATTCAGCTGAAACCATGACATCGGCCACACCGGCAATAGCACTTCACGATCCGCATGTACATCGAGCGGCTGCTGCAACTCATGCATCAAATGCTGGATGGGCATACGGGTCTCAAGCAATTTTTCCATCATTTCCAGAGTCAGGGCCAGGCGCAACGCCATACGATCTCTTGGAAAACCCAACCATTCCAGTGGGCGCACCATGGCATACAGGCCGGCGAAAATAGCCGGCCGCCTCATATTCGTCAACAATAATTGCAAACTGGCGAGAATGGCCAATAGACGCAGCATCTGGCTCAAACCTAAGGCAATCCCCTCTCTCGTCGGGGCGAACCAGCCAGACCAGAGATACTCGCCCGGCGTAGTCCAGAAATAGATCCCACCCACTGCCAGCAGAAGCCATTTCATTCGAGGAAATGCCCGCAAAAAACGTTCACGGGCACGCAGCATGGTCCATGCCAAAATAATGACCGTCAGGCCATAAAGCCACTGGCGTTCCAGCCATGGCAACCATGCGGTCAGCCACAACCAGAACGCCAGTCTATTGACAGGATGCAAATTGATCAAAGCTACGATTACAGATTTTCAAGCAAGGATTTAGCCAACTCCTGCTGCACCGGGCTTCCTTCTTGCACCGCTTCCTGCAGGATTTCGCGGGCACCTTCCACATCACCCATATCGATATAGGCTCGCGCCAAATCAATCTTGGTCTGCACCGGGTCATCCGAGGAGAAGTCAAGATCACCCAAGCTTGACGCCGCCGCATCCAGCTCAAGATCCAACGGCATGCCGGCAGATTCTTCCAGTTTCTTTTCCGGAACTGCAATCTCGATTTCGTCGCCCAGATTGAAGTCGAAATCCAGATCGATTTCTTCTACGGCAGGCAATTCTTCAACAACTGGCTCGAGACTTGCCGGAATAGCTTCTGCTTCCGCGGCCATGTCTGCTGAAATGGCATCCATATCGATAGCAGTATCTGCTGGTTGACTCTCGTCAAGATCGAGATTCAGATCAAGATCCGGCAGCTCAAAATCCGGCATGGCCATATCAGGAACAAGCGCATCCGCGTCAGCCGGCAAGAGGGAAGACTCTTCCGCGAGGTCGTCAGCCTGCGCCGGCGCTGCAAAATCAATCGGCAGATTGAGCGCCAGCAACTCATCCTCTTCTTCAGCAGCCACTTCAGCCACAGGCGATGATGCAACCGTCTCCGGTGCAAAATCCAGTACCAGATCATCTGCCACGCTGGCCGATTTTGCATCATTGCCAACCCAATCAATACCGACCGACTCGGATACCTCCTCGGCAACAAAAGCTGCCGGCTCTGTCTCTACCATCGGGATTGGTGGAACGTCGCCTTGCGATTCCAGGCCAGAGGCCACCTCAGGGATATCAAACTCGAAATCAAGTACTGTCGATGCGGGCTCACTCGCAGTCGCCGCATCTGGCAAAGCCTCCTCGGATTGTTCCGATTCCACTGGCGCAAACATGCCTGTAGCAACGGCCGCGCCAGCCACAGCACCTGTCACTGCAGCGCCAGTCGCCAACGTTGCGCCCACAGCCTTGCTTTGGGCATACAGGGCGTTATCAGGATCAAGGTTGCGCCCTTGATAAGCTGCCTGCTCCCACAAGGGTCCCAGACCGGCCGTGGCGGCAAACAGATCTGCTGCCACCTCCTCAAATGCGATCCGGTCTTTTCTCGCGGCATAGATATCCAGCAATTTCATGCGGATTTCCTGGCGTTGCGGATCCTTGACCAGAGCGTCTTTCAGGATTTCTTCGGCCTGCATATCGCGGCCATATGCCATGTAGACATCGGCTTCGGCAATCGGATCGACCTCGTCGGTATCAATGGTTCCCAACCCTTGACGGCTGAAATCTGTCAGGAAAGAATTTTCTGCCTGGGTACTGATCACACCACCACCAGTCTTCCCAAGCACAGTATTGGGCTTGAGGTCTCCACTGGTAATCAGACTGTTCTCGAAAACCTCGGGACGACGCCGTTTACGCGACCAGAGTATCCCCACCACACCCAAGGCAACAGCAGCCAAGCCACCGCCGATTGGCAAGATATTTTCCATCAGCACATCCATCATGGATGGCTCAGGCGGCGGAGGTGGTGGCGCAACGCGCTTGGGCTTGGACTGTTGCGTCACGACAGGACTTGCCGGCACTGCGGAAGCCTCAGCAGAAACGGGCGCACTTGCCGCTTGCTCTGCCTTTTGCTGCAAAGCCGCACCGGCCTGGCTCTGCACAGCCGCAAGTGACTCCATCTGCTCAATATTCTTCTGCAGCTCCGTTACGCGCTGATTGGCTTCGTCCAGCGCCTTTTTGCGAGCAGCGACTTCCTCCTCCAATGCCTGAATTTTCCCTGTTTGCGCATCGGATTTGCCGTCGCCCTTGGACAACTTCAGGACATCGCGCTCCTTGTCTGCCGGAGCGACACTCCGCTCTTCTACCCGAGCGGTGATCTTGCCTCCGGCTGCGGCAGCATCGACTTCTGCCGCAGGCATCCTGGCAGCAGCCGTCGACAACTGGCGCCGGTAGCGCTGCCAATCCGTCGACTGGGCACGAATTTCCTTGATGGCTTCAGCCTTGCCAACACCGGCCAAGCGTTCCGGCTGTGGGACGTGCAGGATTTTTCCACGCTTGAGCCGATTCATATTGCCGCTGAAAGCGTCTGGATTGGCTTGGTACAAACCAACAATCACCTGCTCCAGACTCACACCTTCGGGCTGAACAGCCCGTGCGATAGAGGAAAGCGTATCACCAGCCTTGACCGAATAAGTTTCAGCTTTTGCTCCAGCCGCAGCGGAAGCACCTGCAGCTGCTGGTTTTGGCAAAGGTGTAGCAGAAGGCCCCAGCCTGCCAGGCAGTACGCTGCTGGAAGAACCAATGACCGGAGCAGCAGAGAGCAGCCCCACGCTGGGAGCGCGATAACCGGCCGGATCAAGCAATGCCGTATATTCGCGCTGGATCTTGCCTCCAAGCCATGACAAGTCTACCAGCAGATTGAATACAGGCTCGTCAACGGCAGCCGATGAAGTCACCCGGATAACCGGAGCGCCATTGGTGCGCTTATCCAGCGCCAAACGCAATCCCAAAGAAGGGTCCGGATAACTCAGCTGCGCGGCAGCATAGTTTTCGACACTGGCCAGCCTTACGGCAAGTGTCTCCATCTCACCAGGCTGGACCGCCATCAATTCGATCTCTCCCCTGAACGGCTGCCCCAACGCGGACAGAACATTCAGGCGCCCCAGCCCTGCGGCCTGGGCCAATAACGGCACTGATGCAAGAGCAACGCACAGAACACATGTTTTGAGATGTGGCTTGTTCAGCACTGTCTGGTCTCCCTGCAGCAACAGAGGATATCGTCACGGATACCCAGGATCGTTCAACATAACGATTCCGTCGCCTGTTTTCCAAAAATTTAATCCCCGCACCTGATCAGGCAAACTCGACGCTCGCCCCAGTAGCGGGGTTTCATATTATGTAGGTTTACAATCGTTGCCAGCAAATGATATGACTATTTCCATGATTCTAGAAATCGGAATTGGTTATTGGGGTCAATTACAACAGAAATTGCCCTTTTCCCCGGGATGCTTGCAATACTCCAGTGCGCCACAGCCCATCGCCAAAGCGATCGCAGATCCGCGCCAAGCAATTCAACCGGGGGCCCTTGCCACAATAAACTCAGCGCCTGCCACAACTGCTCCACCTCTCTTCCAGCCAGCAACGCCGGTGCCAGGGTTTGCTTGCTGAGCTTTTCCCCGCTTGCATTGGCAATGACCGGGATATGCATATAAGCAGGCATTGGATACCCCAGCAATTGCTGTAAAAAAATCTGCCTAGGCGTCGAATCCAGCAGATCTGCTCCACGTACTACCTGATTGACCCCCTGAAATGCATCATCCACTACCACCACCAACTGGTAGGCCCAGACCGAATCAGCCCGCAGCAGAACAAAGTCTCCTACGTCACGTTCAAGATTTTGGGTTTGCACACCCTGAATGGCATCAACGAATCCAATTTCCTTATCCGGGACACGTAAACGCCATGCGAGCGATCTACCGGTATCGGATATTCCTGAGCGGCAGCGGCCCGAATAACGATAACCATCGACACCCAGCAGACCACCAGCCTGGATTTCCCGCCTGGAACAGCTGCAAGGGTAAACCACCCCCATCCGGATCAGATCATCCAGCACGGCACGATACCGTTCATGCTTATCACTCTGCCGTTCGACCGCACCATCCCACTCGAAACCGAATCTCTCAAGATCAGCAAGTATGCGATCGTCCGCCCCTCGCATCGTGCGTGCGGCATCGATATCCTCCATGCGCACAAGCCAGCGTCCACCCACACTGCGCGCGGCCAAATAACTGGCAACCGCCGCCATCAGCGACCCCATGTGCAGATCACCCGTTGGGCTTGGCGCAAATCGCCCGACCGGCAGACGGGCCGCATGATCGCTTGCAGCCAAACATCCAATACCTTTCATTGCCCGATTGCTCTGCTAGAATAAGTCAATACTTGCACAAACCACCTCAGAAGAGAGAAATCAACATGGCTTATGTTGTGACAGATGCCTGCGTGAAATGCAAATACACCGATTGCGTAGATGTATGCCCGGTGGATTGTTTCCGTGAAGGCCCCAACATGCTGGTAATCAATCCGGATGAATGTATCGATTGCACGCTTTGCGTCGCGGAATGCCCGGTTGAAGCCATTTATGCCGAAGACGATGTTCCTGCCAACATGCAGGAATACATCGCCCTTAACGCTGAACTATCCGAAGCCTGGCCGCCCATCGTGGAAAAGAAAGATCCTCTGCCCGATCACGAAAAATGGGCCGCAATCCACGGCAAGTTCGACCAAATCGAACGCTAACGTGAACAACATGCCCAGCCTTGCCTGGGCATGTCATCCCTCAGCCATCACCGATACATTCCGACCAAGCCGACACGTGCATCGGGTTGCGCCAGCCCCCTCGAACACGTCTATTGAAACAAACCGCTTCCCGCAGTTATAATGCTCGGCTTTCCACCCTTGCCTGACCGAAGTCGCTAACGGCAGGCTGTGTACCCAAAAGGAGAACCCATGCGACATTATGAAATTGTGTTTATCGTACACCCGGATCAAAGCGAGCAAGTGCCTGCAATGATCGAACGCTACAAGTCCCTGATCACCGCCGGCAATGGCAGCATCCATCGCCTGGAAGACTGGGGCCGTCGTCAACTGGCTTACCCGATCCAGAAAATCCACAAGGCTCACTACGTGTTGATGAACATCGAAGCTGGCCAGGATACTCTGGATGAACTCGAGCACGCCTTCAAATTCAATGATGCCGTACTGCGCCATCTGACCATCAAGATGGAACATGCTGTCACCGAAGCATCCCCGATGATGAAGGAATCGGAAAAGGCAAAATCACTGACTCCGGCCGCTGATGCGCCGGCAGCTGCCTAATCCACTCTTGAATCATAGCAATCAGGTCTGGCTGCATGGCGAACTGACTGAAAAACAGGCTTTGCGCCACACTCCAGCAGGGGTACCTACCATCGAAGCGGTGTTGGGCCATCTCTCGGAGCAAAGCGAAGCAGGTTTGACACGCCGTGTTGAATGCCTTGTGCAGATCGTAGCGCTTGGAAAAACAGCAGAACGACTCAGTCGAGTTCCAGCAGGAACAAAATTGGCAGCTTGTGGTTTTTTGGCCGCCAAAAGCCTGCGCAGACGCCATGACCTAGTATTGCATGTTGAAGAATTTGAATTGCTGAATTGAGGAACAACATTATGAAACCCGCACCGCGCAATCTTTTCCGGCGGAAAAAATTCTGCCGCTTTACCGCTGAAGGCATCGATCAAATCGATTACAAGGACATCGGCATCCTGAAGGACTTCATCAGCGAAAACGGCAAGATCATTCCGGCTCGCATCACCGGCACCAAGGCCAAATATCAGCGTCAGCTTTCTACCGCGATCAAGCGTGCTCGCTTCCTCGCCCTGCTGCCGTACTCTGATCAACACTAAGCGAGAGGAAACAGAACATGCAAATTATCCTGCTCGAAAAAGTTGCAAACCTTGGCAATCTCGGCGATGTCGTGAAGGTGAAGGATGGCTTTGCCCGCAACTTCCTGATCCCGCAAGGCAAAGCCAAGCGCGCTACCGAAGCCAACCTGCAAGAGTTCGAAGCTCGTCGCGCCGAACTGGAAAAGCGTCAAGCTGAAATCCTGGCCAACGCCCAAGAGCGTGCCGCCAAGCTGGAAGGTGTTTCCGTTACTGTCGGTCAAAAGGCTGGTGTTGATGGCCGTCTGTTTGGTTCTGTAACCAACCAGGACATCGCCGATGCATTCACCAACAGCGGCATCGAAGTCAAGAAGGCTGAAGTTCGCCTGCCGGAAGGTCCGTTCAAGCAAATCGGCGAATACGATGTTGCACTCGCACTGCACCACGATGTCGTTGTAAACGTAAAGGTTGTGGTTCAAGGCGAGCAGTAAGCCAACCACCTGCCTCTGGACTGTAGCCTCTTCGGCTAACGGTTGCACAAAAACCCCGCATTTCACCAATGCGGGGTTTTTCACATCCAGTACCGGTCTGACATCCGGGAAATAGCTTTTCGAACCAATCGTGTATGGTTAAAGTAGCAGGCAAACTTCACGAAAATGATCATGCCCAAACCACTGGAATCCCCACAAATCCGTCGCGTCGTAGCCTTTGGCTTTCTGGTGTTGATCTTTGGCAGCACCCTGTGGGTACTTTCGCCATTCTTCACTGCGCTTGCCTGGGCGGGCATTTTCGCTTATGTAACCTGGCCACTCTACCGCAGACTGAATCATCGCCTGGACAATCGCAGCTCGCTGGCTGCGCTACTGATGACAGCAGGGGTAGCACTGACATTGCTGGCACCATTGGCCTGGGTGCTGATCACGGTTGCCGCTGACCTTGCCACCGCTTCAGCCATGCTGCGCAATGTCATGAGCCACGGTCTGCCACCGCTGCCCAGCAATATCCACAACTGGCCTGCAGGCGAATGGATCATTGCGCAATACAGCGCCATTCAATCAAATCCGGAGTGGCTCCGCGCAAAGATCGAGGCCATTGAACTGGCTGATCCAGCAACCTGGAAAGCCATTGCTGGAAATGTCGGACGTAATCTTGCCAAATTTTCGCTTGCGGTATTTGCCCTGTTTTTCCTGTATCAACATGGCGAATCGGTATCAGCACAATTTGACCGGGTAGCCAGCCATTGGCTGGGAGAATCCGCACGGGGTTATTTGCGAGCAGTGGGCACCACGGTCCACGCTGTGGTATTCGGCATTGTCTTGACTGCCCTCGCTCAAGGCATTCTGGCAGGATTGGGCTACTGGTTTGCCGGAATCAAATCAGCCGCTTTATGGGGTGCCGTGACCGCACTGATCTCACTCATCCCGTTCGCAGGACCCATTGTATGGATCTCATTGTCGATTGGCTTATTGGCACAAGGAGAAACTGCTGCTGCAATCGGCTTGGCTGTGTGGTGTGCCCTGATTGTTAGCTCCGTGGATAATCTGGTACGCCCGCTCGCCATCAGCGGCCCCACTCGCATACCCTTCCTGCTGGTCTTTCTGTCAGTACTCGGTGGCATCAACGCCTTTGGCCTGATTGGCTTGTTTGCAGGTCCGGTTCTGCTCGCTGTCTCCCTAGCCATTTGGCGTGAATGGCTCGAACACACCCGAAGCATCCTTCTGGATGAGAATCCACATCATACGAACCGATCGGATTGACTATCCGAACTACATGCCGACCCTGGTCGACCAGCCCGGAAATGGGTTGCCTTTAACCCAAGACCAGTTTACCCTTGCACCGCTCGCGCGGTAGTCAGTTGTTTTTTACCGCTCACATGAGACCGGTAACCTAATCAACTGATCGCTGCATTTATGTATTTGGCAAGGCAAGTTGCCACCAAGCACTGTAAGGTAAATCACCATGAAAATCGCCCTCATCAACGAAAACAGCCAAGCGGCCAAGAACGAAATCATCTTCAATGCACTCAAGACCGTTGCCGAACCGCTCGGTCACACCGTCTTCAACTACGGCATGTATGGTGCTGAAGATAAGGCTTCGCTCACCTACGTGATGAACGGTCTGCTTGCAGGTATTCTGCTGAATTCAAAGGCTGCTGATTTTGTCGTGACCGGCTGTGGCACCGGCATGGGCGCCATGCTCGCCTGCAACTCGATGCCGGGCGTATTCTGCGGTCTGGTCATCGACCCGACCGACGCCTTCCTGTTCGGCCAGATCAACGACGGCAACGCCATCGCCATGCCGTATGCCAAGGGCTTCGGCTGGGCTGCTGAACTAAATCTGCAAGACTGCTACCGTAAACTGTTCGACGGCGAACGCGGTTTGGGCTACCCCAAGGAACGTGCTGCCATCATGGCCAAGAACCGTGACATTCTGAAGCAGATGAAGGCCGCAGCCTGCAAGGACATGCTGACCGTCCTGAAGGAAGTGGATCAAGACCTGTTGAAGGCGGCTATTGCCGGCGAGAAATTCCAGGAATACTTCTTTGCCAATGCCCAAGACCAGGAAATTGTTGTCTACATCAAGGGCGTACTGGCTGTCTGATAACTGATGGTTTGCATCACCCGGCACGAGTCATAACGGTTCAAGCACCTTATCCGTCTCGTGCCGGTTCAGGCAACACATCACATCTGGGGATCACAGGCCTTTGACAGCGTAAATCGCCAAAGTATTACGCCAATAATCCTGATAATCCATGCCGCAGCCGAACAGGAAACGATCTTCCACTTCCAGGCCGACAAAATCCGCCTTGATGCCAGGCGCCTTGCGCTCATGCAGTTTATCGATCAGTACTGCAACCAATACCTCTTTGGCGCCTTGCTTGCGGCAATGCTCAACGATAGCAGCCAGCGTGTGACCTTCATCCAGAATATCGTCGATGATCAAAACGGTACGACCGCGCATATCACCACGCGGCGGAACCTTCCACTCAATCTCGCCTCCGCTCGTTTCCATCCGATATCGTGTCGCATGCAGATAGGACATCTGTAACGGCAATCTGAGCTTGGGTAGCAATTGACCTGCCAGGATCATGCCACCATTGAGAACGGTATACACGATCGGATTTGCAAGACGCAGGCGCTCGGTCATCTCGGCGCCCATGCGCTCGATGGCAGCCAGTACTTCGGCCTCATCATGCAGACAATCGGCATTTTCGAGAATCGATTCAATTTGTGGTAGTTCCAGAGTCACGGTACCAGTTCCAAAAACAAATGAAAAACAGCGAGGGCATTATCTACCCTCGCCTGGCATGCTTCAACGATTTCAATGACCTTCGAAATCGCACACGGTAAACAGCGGTATGCCTTCTGCGCGGATCAGTTTCGACCCGCCCAATTCGGGCAGGTCGACAATCGCAGCCGCTTCCACCACTTCGGCACCGATACGGGTCAGCAATTTTGAGGCCGCCAGCATCGTACCGCCAGTGGCTACCAGATCGTCGATCAGCAAGATGCGATCACCACTGCAGCAGGCATCGGTGTGGATTTCGACGGTAGCCGAACCATATTCGAGTTCGTATTCCTCTTCAACGGTTTGGTACGGCAGCTTGCCTTTCTTGCGCACCGGAATGAATCCCAGGTTCAACTCATAGGCAACTACAGCCCCCAGGATAAACCCGCGTGCATCAACACCCGCCACATAATCAAGGTTTTGATCCATATAGCGATGGACAAAGACATCGACCAGCACGCGAAATGTCTTTTTGTCCTGCAGCAGCGGCGTGATATCGCGAAACATGATGCCTGGCTGTGGCCAGTCAGGCACAGTACGGATACGTTCGCGGATATATTCGGCGTAGAAAGGCTTGTCCATGACCATCATCAGTTAGCCAAAAAAAGCGAACTTTACCAGCCAAAGCGCAGCAATGACGATGACCGCGATCGAAAGATCCTTGAAACGGCCAGCGAATGCCTTGATCGCCACATAGCTGATGAAGCCAAATGCAATGCCATCGGCAATCGAATAGGTAAACGGCATAGCCAGCGCAGTCATGACTGCCGGCGCAGATTCCGTCAGATCACCCCATTCAATTTCAGCCAGGCCACGGGTCATCAAGACCGCCACGTAACACAGTGCAGGAGCGGTAGCAAAACCAGGAACCGAACCAGCCAGGGGCGAGAACAGCAAGGCGGCCAGGAACAGAATGGCCACCACCAGCGAAGTCAAACCGGTACGACCGCCCACGGCGGTACCTGCGGCAGATTCGATATAGGCGGTGGTCGAAGAGGTGCCAAAAGTAGCGCCGGCGGCAATGGCTACGCTGTCGGCCAGCAAAGCCTTCTTCAGACGCGGCAATTTGCCATCCTTGTCGAGCAGACCGGCACGGTGCGACACGCCGATCAGGGTGCCGGTGGTATCAAACAGGTCAACAAAGAAGAATACGAAAATCACGCCAAGCAGACCGGCATTGAGTGCACCCTGAATATCCATCTGCATGAAGGTCGGGGCCATCGACGGCGGCAGCGAAGCCACACCCTTGAATTCAGACAAGCCCAGCAGCACGGACAGCACGGTGACTGTCAGAATGCCGATGATGATGGAGCCGGGCACGCGACGATATTCCAGCGCCACGATCAGGAAGAAACCCAGGATAGCCAGCAAGGTCTTCGGGTCATGAATACTGCCCAGTGTCACCAGCGTAGCCGGGGATGCCACAATTACGCCGGCATTTTTCAAGGCGATAATTGCCAGAAACATGCCAACACCGGCCGAAATCGCCAGCTTGAGTGAATGCGGAATGGCATTGACGATGGCCTCACGCACCTTGAACAGGCTAACGGCCAGGAAAATGATGCCGGAGATGAAAACCGCCCCCAGCGCCACCTGCCAGCTCACCCCCATGCCCTTGCAAACCGTGAAGGTGAAATAGGCATTCAGGCCCATGCCTGGTGCCAATGCAATCGGGTAATTGGCAACCAGCGCCATGATCCCGGTGCCCAGCGCAGCTGCCAGACACGTTGCCACGAACACAGCATTGAAATCCATGCCCGTGATGGACAGAATCGACGGATTGACAAAGACGATATAGGCCATCGTCAGGAAGGTGGTAAACCCGGCGATAACCTCCGTTTTCACGTCGGTGCCGTTTTCCTTCAGCTTGAACAGCTTTTCCAGCATTACGTTCCCCTTTTATATAAAAAAACCGGTCAGCACCTGCCGACCGGCCGGTTTTTTTACTACCCTGCATCAAATCTGCATGCCAACGCCAAGCAATGCCAGCACGCCAAGTATTGCAAACACTGCACTGGCGGCAAAACGCACATAACGCAATAAATGCATGTGTGCCGAAATCCAGTTGCCAAGAATCACCGCCGGCACATTGGCCAGCATCATGCCCAGCGTCGTGCCCATGACGACTGCGAACAGTGGCGAGTACTTGACCGCCAAAGCCACCGTGGCAATCTGGGTCTTGTCACCCATCTCTGCCAGGAAAAAAGCGATCGTTGTGGCGACAAAGGCGCCATAAGGCTTGACTTCCGCCTCGTCCTCTTCAAGTTTGTCCGGCACCAGCGCCCATGCTGCAATCGCCAGAAAACCCAAACCCACGATCCAGCGCAGCACGCCCGGCGCGATCAGATCGGCCACAAATTGCCCGAACCAGCCTGCTGCATAATGATTGAAGACTGTTGCAACAAAAATGCCGGCAATAATCGGCCGATGGCGACGGAAACGAGCGGCCAGCACCAAGGCCAGCAGTTGTGTTTTGTCGCCCATCTCGGCGATGGTTACAACCAGCGTGGAAAGCAGAAAGGTATCCATGGGAAACAGCATTCCGGGGCAGGCAAATCGACACGAGGCAGCACAGTGCGGCCCACCCCTTGAGCGCACTGAGCAAACCTCGGGTCTTGTCAAACTGATCGATGATCAGCCGGATGCACCATAGGCAAAAAGCCCAAGCATGTTGACGCATCCCCGCGCACAAGGCGGCGACTACTCCCCCGAAGAACAGGAGCGCGCATTGTAACGAGCCCCCAGCAGCCGGGCAACCCGAAATATCAAGCTGCTGCCAATTGCGGGCGCACATGTTCCAACAAGCCACGACAGGCATCTTCAATCAGATCAAGCACGTGCTCAAATCCTTCTTCGCCGCCATAATACGGATCGGGCACTTCCATCCCCACGACATTGCGTGCGAACTCCAGGAAAAGACGCAGCTTATGTTTGTGCTCAAGCGGACAACGTCGATCCAGAATAGCCAGATGGCTGCGATCCATGGCCAGAATCAGATCGTACCGATGAAAATCCTGTTCGTTAACCGGCCGGGCACGCAGAAACGACAGATCATAGCCGCGCCTGCCCGCATGCAATTGCGCGCGCGGATCAGGCGCTTCGCCTGAGTGATAATCAAGCGTACCGGCTGAATCCACCTCGACCAGCGCTTCCAGTTGATGCTGTTGCAGCATTCTGCGCAATACGCCATCCGCAGTCGGGCTGCGACAGATATTGCCGGTACACACAAACAATACGGAAAATTTTTTCATTTCAGCAGCTTGCATCAACCAGAAAATAAATATCCCGACATATCAAGCCCAGCGCGTGGGATGTCGGGAGCCTCAAAATTTTGGCAAGTCTACCACCAATGTCAGGCCAGTTTACCGGTATAAGGGATAGTCCTGACCCTGCAATCAGCCTCGTGTTTTTGCACAAAATCGAATCGTAGCTGCTGCCTCGCCGGCAGTCCCTCGGTTAGAATCCATGCTTTGCCCCACCAGACGCCATCATGAATGTCGGTATTTTCTACGCACTGGGGGCTCATCTTTGCTGGTCTTTTTTCTCGGTTTATTTCAAGCTGCTGGATGAAATCCCCTCATTTGAAGTTCTGCTGCACCGCATGGTGTGGTCGCTGTTCTTTATCGCCATGCTGTTACTGATCTTGCGTCGCAAAAGCGGCTTGCTGCCTGTCCGGCAATCGCCACAAATCATACTGAAGTTTGCTGCGAGCGCCGCACTGCTGGCGATCAACTGGTTCACCTATATCTGGGCCGTCCAATCCGGGCGGGTCATCGATGCGAGCCTGGGGTATTTCATCAACCCGCTGGTCAATGTGCTGCTCGGGGTAATGTTTTTGCATGAACGCCTGCGCCCCATGCAATGGATGGCGATTGGACTGGCCGGCTGCGGTGTTTTGTGGCTGACCATACAGCAAGGCCAACTGCCCTGGGTTTCGCTGATTCTGGCTTTCAGCTTTGGCACGTATGGCCTCTTGCGCAAGACAGCGCCCTTGGGTGCACTGGAAGGATTGGCCATGGAAACCCTGTTGCTGTTTCCGTTTGCCGCCGTGGCCATGCTCTGGCTGATTGGCAAGGGGGAAAGCGGCTTCCTGCATGCCACGCCCGGGATTCAATTTCTGTTGCTGCTGGCCGGCCCCATCACTTCGATCCCGTTACTGATGTTTGCCGCTGGCGCACGTCGCCTGTCCATGACCACGCTGGGATTGATGCAGTACATCAACCCGACCATCGTGCTATTGCTCGGTGTATGGCTGTGGCACGAACCGTTCAGCCAGACCCGGCTGGCGGGATTCGCGCTCATCTGGACAGCACTGTTACTCTATAGCGCCGAAAGTCTGCTCTTCGAAAAACTCAAGAAAGCCTGAAATACCATGCTTAGCTACCGCCATGCTTTCCATGCCGGCAATCATGCCGATGTTCTGAAACACACCATCGAACTGATGCTGCTGCGCTACCTGAACCAGAAGGACAAACCCTGGTGGTATGTCGATAGCCACGCCGGAGCCGGTTGTTATGCGCTGCATGAAGGCTTCGCCGCCAAGAATGCCGAATACGAGACCGGCATCGCACGGCTGTGGGATCGCTCCGACCTCCCGCCGGCACTGGCCGATTATGTGAAACTGGTGAAATCGCTGAATCCGGATGGCAAGCTGCGCTATTACCCTGGCTCGCCGATGCTGGCGGAAAAGGTCATGCGCGCAGATGACAGGCTGCGTCTGTTCGAATTGCACCCGAGCGACAACAAGCTGCTGCAGGAAAATTTTGCCGACCTGGGCAAGCTAGCCATAATCCAGCAGAGCAACGGGTTTGCCGGGCTGAAGGCGGTGCTGCCGCCAGCCCCGCGTCGCGGGCTGATCCTGATTGACCCGCCCTTCGAGGACAAGCGTGATTACCAGACTGTCATCAAGGCGCTGCAGGAAGCCCTGCGACGCTTTGCCACCGGCACCTATGCGATCTGGTATCCGCACCTGCAACGGCGCGAAGTGGCGGAACTGACCGAGAACCTGAAAAAGCTGCCGTGCAAGAACTGGCTGCATGCCGGTCTCAACATTCAGAAGCCGGCAGCCGATGGCTTTGGCATGCATGGCAGCAGCATGTTCATCCTCAACCCGCCCTGGACCCTGCAGCAGGAATTGCAGACCCTATTACCGTGGCTGGTCCAAGTATTGGGGCGGGATCAGGGTGCGGGATTTATTCTGGATTATCGCGAAAACGCCGCTTAAAGCTACCTGAGTCATCACGGCAAATCCGGCAGCTCGGCAAACGCCTGGCGCAAGCTTTCGCCCCACTGGTTGTGGATCAGGTTGAAATACGGATCATCCGTTTCGATGCAGACATGCTGGCCAACCACCAGTGCATCACGCTCGTAAAGCAGCAGATCCAGTGGCAAACCGACCGACAGGTTCGAGCGCAGGGTGGAATCCATCGAGATCAGCGCGCACTTGGCGGCTTCTTTCAGCGATCGCTGGGCATGGATGACGCGATCAATGATCGGCTTGCCGTATTTCGACTCACCGATCTGGAAATAAGGCGTCTCGGCCGAAGCTTCGATAAAGTTGCCAGCCGCATAGATCTGGAACAGGCGCGGTTCCTCGCCGGCGATCTGCCCGCCCAGAATGAAAGCAGCTGCGAAATCGATGCCGAACTCCTTCAAGTGTTCGGCATCGCGCCGCCTGACCTCGCGCAAGGCATCGCCCACGATGCGCGCCGCCTCGAACATCGTGGGCACATTCATCAGGCCATGCTGTTCACCGGCATGAATGCCTTCTTGCAACAACGTCACGACAGCCTGACTGATCGCCAGATTGCCCGAGGTCAGTAAAACCATCATCCGCTCGCCATGGCGCGCGAACACCGTCATCTTGCGGAAGGTATTGATATGATCCACACCCGCATTGGTGCGTGAATCGGACAAAAAAACCAGGCCGGCATCGAGCCGCATGGCCACGCAATACGTCATGCATCCTCCAGTATCAATTACTGCTGCTGAGCGCCGTGGCTCACCAGCACACTCACCGCCATCGCTTCAGCGCCACCGCCTTGGCGTACGCCGCGCACCGGGCAGGCATCAAGATAATCCCGCCCGACCGCCAGGCGACAATGCTCCGGCCCGGTAAAGCGGCCGTGCGTGATATCGAAACTGACCCAGCCGATCCCCTCGACCCATACATCCGCCCAGGCATGGCTGGCTGCATGCAGACTGCCACCCGGATGGATATAACCGCTGACATAGCGCGCCGGCAGATCAACCACCCGGCAGCATGCAATGAACAAGTGGGCGTGATCCTGGCAAACGCCGCTGCCGCGCTGCAGTGCCTGCGCCGCCGTGCTTTGCACATCGCTGCTGCCCGGCACATAAGCAACCCGATCCTGAATCGTACCAATCAGCTTGAACAGCGTATCGATGCGCGTGCCATGTGGTTCCAGATGACGCCGTGCCAGATCGCGCACGGCCTGATCAGCCTGGGTCAGGCGTGTTTCCTGCAGATAGGCAAACAGGGGAATTTCACCCCCGTCTGATGGACGATGGGCATGTTTTTCATCCACCGAGACCTGGCCGCTGACGACGATACGGATTTCGTCATGGGGGGAATCCATCACCAGGATATGCCCGAGGTTGCCATAGGCATCGGTATGTTTCTGATAACGCCCCGGGGCGGATATTTTCCAGTTCATCGCCCGCTGCTGGCTTTCCAGGCGGGGAGTCAGGCGCAAATGCTGGATGGTGTAATCCACCGGCTCGGCATAGCGATAAATGGTTTCGTGCTGGATATTGAGCAACATGATGGTATCTCCTTGGTACCCTGGAAAAACTTCGATTTCGTCGCAATTTTTCTTTCGCGCCTTGTCCCGCTTGGGACTCGAAGTTTTTCGATGCACCGTGTGTTGTTGTCGTCGTTTACAAACGTGAAGGCATCAGGAAATCCTGGCTGATGCGATTGCCAAGTTCACAGATGCGTTCGGTGAACCCTTCCAGAAACTTGTGCAAATCCTGCTTTACGATGTCCTCGATGCGGGCATAGCGCAGTTCGGCATGCAACTGCCCGGCGCGGCGCGAGGTTTCGGCGGAATGGGTGTTGGCTACTTTCTCCAGCGTGGCATTGACCAGCTCCATGCAGGACAGGAGCGAGCGTGGCATGTCCGGGCGCAGGATCAGCAATTCCGCCACGCGGGTGGGGGTCACGACATCGCGATAGACCCGGCGATAAATTTCAAACGCCGACAGCGACCGTAGCAACGCGCCCCACTGGTAATAGTCACCTGCCCCGCCCCCCGTCATGCCGGCTGCCAGCAGGTGGTATTTCACATCCAGCAGGCGCGCGGTGTTGTCGGCACGCTCGATATGCGTGCCCATGCGGATAAACTGGAATGCTTCATCGTGCAGCATGGTGCCGAAGGTGACCCCGCGCGACAGCGAAGAGCGGTTTTTGACCCATTCAAAGAATTCGCCGTAATCAGCCTCCACCAACGGCCGCCCCGCACGCTGCGCCGTTTCCAGCCAGGTCGCATTGATCGCCTCCCACATCTCCAGACTCAGCGTGCCGCGCACCGCATGCGCATTCTCGCGGGCAGCACGCAGACAGTTGTAGATGCTGGCCGGATTGTCCTCATCCAGCGTCATGAAATTCAGCACCTTGGCGCCCTCCACCGCGCCATGGAGCTTCTGGTACGTTTCGGCCAGGCCGTTGCAGTTAAGCGCGGCCAGCCAGCTGCGATTGGCCACTTCCGAAGACTGGGGAACCAGCGACATCTGCCAGGTCACATCCAGAAGCCGTGCGGTATTCTCGGCACGCTCGATGTAGCGCGCCATCCAATAGAGTTGGTCTGCTGTACGGGAAAGCATGGTTAGGCCCTGTTCATACAAGATTCAAACCTGTGCTGCGGCAGAAAAATACCATTCACTGCGTTGCACTCCGTGGTAATAACGACTTACTGACTGAACCTAATCCTCCAGAACCCAGGTGTCCTTGGTGCCCCCGCCCTGCGACGAATTCACCACCAGCGAACCCTCGCGCAAGGCCACACGCGTCAGCCCGCCCGGCACCATCTTGATCTCCTTACCGGAGAGCACGAATGGGCGCAGATCGATATGACGCGGCGCGATGCCGGATTCGACAAAGATCGGGCAGGTGGAAAGCGCCAGTGTCGGCTGGGCGATGTACTGGTTGGGGTGCGCGATCAGGAGCTCACGGAAACGCTCGATTTCCGCTTTGCTTGCCGCCGGGCCGACCAGCATGCCGTAACCGCCGGCGCCATGCGTTTCCTTCACCACCAGTTCCGGCAGATGATCCAGCACATAGGCCAGATCATCGGGTTTGCGGCACATCCAGGTCGGCACGTTGTTGAGCAGCGGTTCCTCGCCCAGATAGAAGCGAATCATGTCTGGCACGTATGGGTAGATCGATTTGTCGTCTGCCACACCGGCACCAATGGCATTGGCCAGCGTAATACGGCCGGCGCGATAAACCGACAGCAGGCCCGGCACGCCCAGCATCGAATCCTGCCGGAATGCGAGCGGATCGAGAAAATCATCGTCGATGCGGCGATAGATCACATCCACGCGCTGCGGACCTTGCGTGGTGCGCATATAGACCAGGTCGTCGCGCACAAACAGATCGCGCCCCTCGACCAGTTCCACGCCCATCTGCTGGGCGAGGAAGGCGTGCTCGAAATAAGCGGAATTGAAACTGCCCGGTGTCAGCACCACCACGGTCGGGTTGTCCACGCCCTTGGGCGCGCAGGACCGCAGGTTGTCGAGCAGCATGTCCGGGTAATGCTCGACCGGGGCGATCTTGTGCCGGGCGAACAATTCCGGGAACAGGCGCATCATCATCTTGCGGTCTTCCAGCATGTAGGACACGCCGGATGGCACACGCAGGTTATCTTCAAGCACGTAAAACTCGCCGGCACCGGCACGCACCACATCGACACCGGCGATATGGGTGTAGATACCCTCCGGCACATCCACGCCCTGCATCTCTGGGCGATACTGCGCATTCTTGAGCACCTGCTCGGCCGGAATCAGGCCAGCCTTGATGATGTTCTGATTGTGATAGATATCGTGAATAAACAGATTCAGCGCGCGTACCCGCTGACGCAGGCCGGCTGCCAGGGCTTGCCATTCGTGCGCCGGGATGATTCGCGGCAGCAAATCAAATGGAATCAGGCGCTCCGTCCCGGCCTCTTCACCATAAACCGCAAAGGTAATGCCCAAACGACGAAAGGTCAGATCCGCCTCGGCGCGCTTGCGCTCGAGTCGCCCTGCAGGCAAGGCGTGCAGCCATTTCTCGTATTCACGGTAGTGCTGCCTTGCCTCACTGCCAGACAAGGTCATTTCATCGTAGAAAGAAGCATTCATCATTTGGTGGCACCCCGGAAGCATTACCACCTGCTTGATGCAGGAAGCGTGCCACAGGCGATACCCATGAAAGCGAGAGGTAAACCGGATATCACGCACCAAGCGGGCCCCTGCCGCGGAAACAGTGCGCACCACGTCAGTGCAGGCAACCTCCAGCGCGCAGAATTCACGGCACTGAAATGACAGCGATCAGGTCCTGGCGCTACACTCTCACCACAATCAACAGGGAGAAATCAGAATGAAAAGTATCATTTCCGATATGGATGGCGTGATTTACCGCGGCAAGCAACTGATTCCGGGCGCACAAAATTTTGTGCAGCGTCTGCTTGAAAGCAAGGTGCCATTCCTGTTTCTGACCAACAACGCAGAACAGACCCCGATCGACCTGAAATTGAAACTGGAGCAACTGGGCATCCACGGCCTGACTGAAGACAATTTCATCACCGCCGCCATGGCAACCGCGATGTTCCTGAAGGCACAGAACCGCAAGCCGACACCGAAAGCCTATGTGATTGGCGGCGCCGGATTGATGAATGAGCTCTACAACGTCGGCTTCTCGATATCCGAATCCAACCCCGATTACGTGATCGTGGCCAAGTCATCGTCCTTCGGCTTCGAACAATTGAAGAAAGCAGTGCGCTTTATCGACCAGGGCGCCAAATTCATCGGCACCAACCCGGACATGATCGACCCGGTCGAGGGCGGCATGGAACCCGCTGCCGGCACCATTCTGGCCGCGATTGCAGCAGCCACCGGCAAGAAACCCTATATCGTCGGCAAGCCGAACGCGCTGATGATGACGCTGGCGACGCGCAAACTCGGCGTGCATCCGGACAATGCCGTGATGGTGGGTGACCGCATGGATACCGACATCGTCGGCGGCATGGAGGCCGGCATGACCACGGCGCTGGTACTTTCCGGCGTGACCACACCGGAAATCATGGAACAGTTTCCGTACCGCCCGGATCACGTCTTCAACAATGTTGGCGAGATCGATCTGGCGGCACTCTGATACTAGGCTCTTATATGGACTCCTCCCGGCTGCGGTTGCCGGGAGGCTACTGCCTTATTCCTGAGCGGAATTTTCTGCGGCTGCAATCCGGCGCTGCATGGCCGGCAGAGTCCAGCGCAGCCAGACCCGCCAGGCACGCAAGGTTGCAGCATCGGCACTGTCGGGCCAGATCACCAGCGAGCGTCGGTGCTTGTCTTCGCCCAGTTGCAATACCAGCAGATGTGCCGTTACCAGACTGGCCGGCAGTAACCGTACCTTTGCAGCGGCGCCTTTCGCATCGGTAAACAGCACTTCCCCCTCGGACAAGACCTGCAATCGTCCATGCTCATCGAGAAGCGAACGGAACCGGAAATAATGTCCACCGGTTGCCAGCAGGGCCAATACCACCCACGGCCATGGCAAGGTCAGCGACACGGCAAGTACCAGCAGGTGCAGGCCCACAAAAAAACGCCGGGCAATCCGTGAGGGTGAAAGCTGCAACTCAGGCGGTATCATTCGAGCTCGATACGGCCCTGAATGCTGACACTAAGCGCGCTTTCGCCCCCCTCAATCGGCGCCGGGCTGGCCGCCATGCTCATCTCGGCCGCTTTCGCAGTGCGCATCAGCACAGGTGGGCGGGCGGACTGGGTATTGATCGAGACATTGACCAGGCGCCAGCTCTTGCTGTTCATGCTTTTTTGCACAAGCGCCGCCCGTTCGCGAAATACCTGCAGACCCTGCCCGATCAATTCGTTTTCCACCTTCTGCCGCGCTTCATCAGACAGGCCATAGCTCACATCGGCCAGTTGCAACGATTGCTGACCCTGCTGCAAGTCACCGATCAGGCGGGCAAGCGCCGGAAAATCGCGCGAGACCAGGCGCAACTCGCCGCGTGCACGCCAGCCATCGGGCTTGTTCTGCTTGTTGTAAAGCGGATAGGTTGAGTAGCCGGTATTCAGCGATTGCAGCACACCACCCTGACGCGCCTTCTTGCTGGCAGCATTGAGCGTCTGGTTGATACGCTCAGCCAGACGGGCCGGATCAGCATCGCTCAATTCGACAAACAAGGTGGCATAAGCAGTATCGTTATCCACCTGCCGGCTGGCATGCGCATCGAAACTCACCAGATTGCGTGGCAGCTCTTCCGCCCAGGCCAGCGGTACCAGAAACGCCATCGATAAAGCCAGTATGCTTCTTTTCATCATGCCCTCCGGAATGCACCTTCAGAAATCAATGATAGCCATGGTCCGACGGCGTATTGTGGATTTCGTTATCCACCATATCCATCACGCCCAGATGAATTTCCACATCGAACCATTCCCAGAACATTCTGAGATTGCGTTTTTGCGGCCAAAGCTTTTCGTCGACAACCCAGGAAGAAAGTTCCATTTCAAACAGCTTGTCCGCCACCTCATCGATATAGGCAATGCCGTCTTCCTGCTCGGTGACTTCCGGAATCATCACCACCGTGCAATCGACGCGAATCTCGTCCAATGTCAGGGTAATGTCATTGCCGGGCAGATTATTGAGCCAGTCCAGAAAAGGCTGGCGTGGTTTCAGCACTGCGGCCGAACGATCAACGATAAACATTTACAACTCCTTGTTATTGAGCGGCAACGCGATTAGCATGCCGCCGACTCATGATCAGAAAAATTTTCAACTGGAAACCGGCTTGCGGAGCACGATCATCAAAACCCAACTTCCTACCCAACAGGCTTGTCTGTGTCCTGTCGTCAATAGCCGCGTCACGTTGACCCACGCCAAGCACAGCGAAGAGCAAGCGGGCAGCTTTGTGTACCGGTTCTGCTCCAACCTGGACAACTGCTATAACCGCTCAGACTTTACCGACCAGATTCCGGAATGCCTGTTGCATCGCACGCATATCACCGGCGAATAAGCTGGCCATCAGAACTTGTCCATGATCTTGCTGCGAAGCCGTGATCAGAGCTCATGTGCTGCTCAAAATCCTCATGTACTCCCTGTACATTCCGGTTTTTGCGCTGCTCCTCACCCCGCTGACGGCTTCTCGCAACAGATCGTGAACAGGTTCTCAGAACCCGTTCAAAGTCTGTCGCGAGCGGCGCTTACAACTCATCCAGTGACACGCCCAACGCCTCGGCCAGACGCGCCAGTTGATCTTGCAAGCGCGCCACCTCGCCCTCCAGGCCGGCAATGCGCTGTTGCATGACTTGCATCTCAGGCGCCGCCTGCGATCCTTCGTCCGCACGCCCACCACAAGCGCGCAGCTGATCTTCACTCGGTGCTCCCGAGAGCAAATGCATCCAGCGGTTTTCGCGCATGCCGGGCTGGCGCGGCAATTCTTGCACCAGAGCACCGGCTGAACGCTCAGCCAGCTCATTCAGAAAGGCTTCGACTGCCGAGATATCGGCAAAACGATGCAGGCGTTCGCAATTGATCCGCAGCTCGCCCGCGGTCTGCGGCCCGCGCAGCATCAGAATTGTCAGGATCGCAACGGACTGGCTCGGAACCTGCAAGACACGCTCGATATTGTGCGAATAGCGCGGTACGCGGCTGCCACTCGATTCGATCACCAGACTGTGGCCACGCAAGGCATCCAGTGCCACCGAGACCTCAGCTTCCGAGACTTCCATTACCGGATCACGGCTGGTTTTCTGATTGCAGCCGGCAACCAGTGCGTTGAGCGACAACGGATAGGTATCGGGTACAGTGCGCTGCTTTTCGGCAAGCACACCAAGAATGCGGGTTTCCAACAGGGATAGCGGGGAAAGAGGGGCAGACATGAATCGACTCCGGAGTGAAGCCGCTATTATGCCTGCCCCGCCATTCAAGCTGTTAGGGCATTTTGGGCGAAGTCAAACAGGCAGTGGCTCGCCCAAGGCTTCCACATCACGACGCATGCGCAACATGTCGGCCGCTTCCAGTTGCAGGCGACCTGCACCGGCGTTGTCCCGGACTTGTTCAGGCTTGCGTGCCCCGCACAGGGCATGCGTCACACCCGGCTGTCCGATAGTCCAGGCGATCACAAGCTGACTGAAGTCGCACTGATATTTGCTGGTCAGATCCGACCAGCCGGCCAGCATGTCGAGTACGCGCTTGCGGTTGACCGGTGCCAGCCAGGGCTTGCCGTTGCGCACCTCGCCTTCGCTGAAAAGACGGTCCATGCCGATCTTGCCGGTCAACAGCCCCTGCTCCAGTGGCGAATAGGCCAGCACGGCGATATTTTGCGCGATGCAGTAATCCAGGAATTCGCCCTCGATGCGCCGATCCAGCATGGTGTAGCGCATCTGCACCACATCAAGCTGGCCATGCGCTTGGTATTCATGAATCTGCGCCAAACTGACATTCGATGCACCAATTGATCGAATCTTGCCTTCTGCCTTCAATTGCATCAGGCATTCCATCGTCGCCGCGATCGGCTCGACCTCGGGGGTCAGTGACGGCCAGTGGGTCTGGTAGAGATCGATGTAGTCGGTACCCAGGCGCTTGAGGCTGATTTCGATTTCCTCGCGGATCGAATCCGGGTGCTGGCTCTTGAACACGCGATGACCATCGCGCTCGAAATAATAGGCGCCAAAATCCTCGCGCTGCCAGCGCAGGCCACACTTGGTGGCGATCACTACCTGCTCTCGCCGGCCCTGGATCGCCTTGCCTACCACTTCTTCACTGTGGCCAAACCCGTAAACCGGCGCGGTATCAATCAGATTAACGCCTTCATCCAGCGCGGCATGAATTGCCTTGATCGACAGGTTATCGTCATTCTCGCCCCACCAGGATCCCCCGCCGATCGCCCAGGCACCCATGGCAATCGCCGATGCATTGATACCGGATTGGCCGAGTGGTCGTAGCAGCATGTCGTTCCCCTTATCAAAAACAGGCAAAAGCATGATTGTGCCGCAGACCATGGAATTTGGCGTGTAAAAAGCCGACTTGGCGGCTCTCAAAAACAAACACCGGCACAAGGCCGGTGTTGCGGGTGAATTTTCCTGATGCTTATTTTTTCAGGAAATCCTGGCGCTGTGGGGTAAAGGTATCGAGCAGCACGCCCGCCTTCTTGCACACACAGCCATGCATGATGTTCGGCTCTTTGTAGAGGGTATCCCCGGCCTTCACCAGCTTGGTTTCATTGCCAATGGTAAATTCAAATTCGCCTGACAGCACATAGGTCAGCTGTTCGTGCGGAT
Organism: Formivibrio sp. oc-25; assembly: GCF_055810895.1. NCBI lineage: Bacteria > Pseudomonadati > Pseudomonadota > Betaproteobacteria > Neisseriales > Chitinibacteraceae > Formivibrio > Formivibrio sp. oc-25. The sequence continues at coordinate 161,555 of NZ_JBVVOL010000005.1, forward strand.
GGTTATGCATCGGGCCAATCGCGCCATCGGCAAAATGGACTTCAACCTGCATCAGGCTGCCATTGTGGGCCAGGATCTTGCGGCTAACGCCGCCACCCAGATCTTCCATCTGGCAATCGCTGTTGTAGACAAACATGTGGGCTCTCCCTTGTTAAGTGGCCTGATTATATAGCCAATTTACTTTCCGGCTGAATGCCTGCGCGGCATTTTTTCAAACAATGTTTCATTTTTTCCTGCTGGCCGACCCTGCCTGTGCCTGCTAGACTTGCGCACCATTTATCCGAGCCAAGTTATTGTGAACAAAGCATCTTTTTCAACCTTGGCGCTGCGCGCGCCCATGCTGCAGAACCTCGACAGCCTGGGCTATCACCAGATGACAACGATTCAGGCACACAGCCTGCCCGCCATTCTGGAGGGCCGCGACCTGATCGCGCAGGCCAAAACCGGCAGCGGCAAAACAGCCGCATTCGGGCTGGGTATCCTGCATCATCTGAATCCAAGCTGGTTCGCAGTGCAGGCACTGGTACTGTGCCCCACACGCGAACTGGCCGACCAGGTAGCCAAGGAACTACGCCGTCTGGCGCGCTGCATGGACAACATCAAGGTGCTGACACTGTGCGGCGGATCGCCCATGGGACCACAGATCGGTTCGCTCGAACACGGCGCGCATATTGTCGTCGGCACACCTGGGCGCATCGTTGATCATCTAAGCCGCGGCTCGCTCGATTTGAAGGGCATCCGCACATTTGTGCTGGACGAAGCGGATCGCATGGTCGACATGGGTTTTTACGATGAAATCCGCTACATCGCCGATGCCTGTCCCAAACGTCGCCAGACCCTGCTGTTTTCGGCTACCTATCCCGACAGCATCCGCCAGGACAGTGCGCGCTTTCTGCAGAACCCGCTCGAAGTCAAGGTAGAAGCCCTGCACGATGCCAGCCGCATCGAACAGCGCTTCTACCCGGTCGAAGCGGCCGAGCGCAATGCCGCAGTGGCCAAACTGCTTGACCACTTCCGTCCGACTTCGACGCTGGCCTTTTGCAATACCAAGATCCACTGCCGCGAACTGGCTGCCGAGCTGCAATCCCAAGGTTTTTCCGCACTGGCACTCTATGGCGAACTTGAACAGCGCGAGCGCGATGAGATCTTGGTGCGTTTTGCCAACCAGAGTTGTTCCGTACTGGTCGCCACCGACGTGGCCGCACGCGGCCTGGATATCTCGACACTGGATGCCGTCATCAACGTCGATATTTCGCGCGACAGCGAAGTCCATGTGCACCGGATCGGTCGTACCGGTCGAGGCACGGAAAAAGGCCTGGCATTGAGCCTTGCCGCCCCGGCCGACCGCAAGTGGGTTACCTTCATCGAGCAATACCAGGGCAGCAAGGTCACCTGGCATGAATTGGCAGAGCTCACGCCGACCAGTGACGGACAATTGCAGCCACCCATGATCACGCTATGCATAGCCGGCGGCAAAAAGGACAAGCTGCGCCCTGGCGATCTGCTCGGCGCGCTGACCGGCGATGCCGGCCTGACAGCCGGTGATGTGGGCAAGATCAGTGTGTTCGAGTTCCAGACCTACGTGGCACTGAAACGCGAGATTGCGGAAAAGGCGCTGCGCAAGCTCCTGCACAGCAATATCAAAGGCAAACGCTTCAAGATGCGTTTTGTCGAGGAATAAACGCTGATTCAAACCTGTGACAGGAGGTCTTTCCTGTCACAGGTTTGCCCAAGCAGGTTATTCGTTTGCATCCAGAAACACCCCATCCTCACCCCGATCGAACTCTGCTCCGACCGGCTCATCCAGCAAGCTGATGATGGCTTCGTCGTAATTGGCCACCACGTTTACATCGAGCACACTGAAATTTTTGGTGTTGTCGATATAAGCATCGCTTTCGGTGCCAGCGAGAAATCGCCAGCCGCTGTCGGCGTCATCTTCCGGCTCCTCGCGATAGGCATAGCCAACTGGCAGACCTTCCACCGTAATCAAGTCACTGACCACACAGAGGCCAAAACCTTCGGCAAGGGGTTTGATCTGTTGCTTGGATAGACGATATTCCTTGTGCATGGCAGCGGCCTTTTGAGTGGGAGAATTTCACGGGCTGGCAAAAAAACGACCAAGCGCCAACAGGCTCTAAACATAATCGAGCGGCAAAGCCGTAGTGTACTTCAACTGTTCCATCGCAAAGCTGGAACTGACATCCTGTAACTCGGCACACTGGATCAGGCGTTTGTAAACCAGGTCAAACGCCTTGATGTCCGGCACGACCACCCGCAGCAGATAATCGACATCGCCGCTCATGCGATAAAACTCGACCACCTCCGGAATGACGCTGACTGCTTCGCAGAAAGATTGTGCCCACTGCATGCTGTGCCGCGCAGCGCGCACCGACACAAAAACCGTCACCCCCACATTGAGCTTTTCCGGATCAAGCAGCGCCACCCGCGCGCGGATGATGCCGGCTTCCTGCAAGCGCTGAATCCGACGCCAGCAGGGTGTGGGGGACAAATTGACCCGCGCTGCCAGCTCTTGCAACGATAAATCGGACTCATGCTGCAATACATCCAGGATCGCCCGATCCGTACGATCAATATTTTCTTTCATATCATCATTTAATGGAAAAATTTTCCACATTCTGACCAAAAATACGCCAACAACGCAAACCTCTTTTACTGGAGCCTGCAGATAATATTCTCATCAACGGGAGAATAAATCATGAAAACCATTGGACTGATTGGCGGCATGAGCTGGGAATCCACCACCTTGTATTACCAGACCATGAATCTGGAAGTGGCCAGACGGCTAGGCGGACTGCATTCGGCCAGAATCCTGCTGAGCAGTCTGAACTTTGCCGAAGTCGCGGCCTTGCAAAAGGCGGGTGCCTGGGATGAGCTCGCTACCCTGCTCGCACACGAAGCAAGTGCGCTGGAGACGGCTGGTGCAGACTGCCTGCTGATCGGCACCAATACCATGCACCTGGTCGCACCGCAGGTACAGGCAGCAATCGACATACCGCTGCTGCACATTGCCGATGCCACCGCTGGGGCCATTTGCAAAAAAAATCTGCAACGCGTCGGTTTGCTCGGCACCCGTTTCACCATGGAACAGCCGTTTTATGCGGAACATCTGGCGGCCAATGGTATTGAAACACTGATACCGGATTCGGCCCAGCGTGGTGAAGTCCACCGCATCATTTTTGATGAATTGTGCCGAGGCTTGCTGCGAGATGAATCGCGCCAGACCCTGATTACCATCGCACGGGATCTGGCCGAACGAGGAGCACAAGGCGTCATTTTGGGTTGCACCGAACTGCCCCTGTTGCTGAAACAGCAGCATCTCTCCCTGCCCTTGTTTGATACCACTACCTTGCATGCATTGATGGCGGTAGATTTTTCCTTGGGAATATCAGTAATTCCGCCAACGCAAAGGACAAGTAACGTCATAAGTCTGAGCAGGCAACAGGAACCAATATCCTGCGCCTGAGTCCATTGCATGGCCTGCCGCAACAAGCCGCCCTCTTCCACCCGGCTTGTTCTGCCTCATTCGAATTACTATTATTTCCAGGCAAGCAGGCCACTGCTGACCACAAGGAGCATACCGAGATGAAGAAAGCTGCAACCCTACTGGGAACATTTTTGCTCGCGGCCACCCTGTCCGTGAGCGCGCATGCAGAAAACGCCGTCAAGGACACCATGAAAACCATGGGCAAGAGTTTTACTGCTGCGGAAAAATCTGGTGACCTCTCGGTGATCCAGAAGGAATTGGCCGTCCTGAAACAATCTTTGCAGCAGGTCCAAAAGCTGGTGCCTGACCATTTGAAGAATCAGCCAGCAGACAGTGCCGATCGCAAGCTGTTCGAGGAGGGTATCGCCAAGGTGCTGGCCAAAGTGGAAAACGCCCAAGCCCTGGCTGGCTCAGGAAAGCTGGATGAAACCAAAACAGCACTGGCAGACATCAAAGCCACCCGCAACCAGTACCACAAGAAACTCAAACCCTGATTGACTTGATCAATGAATACGCCCTGCCCTGCAGGGCGTTGCCACGTTTTGGGGAAATAGATTGGAGATGCCTGCGATTTACTGGAGCGAAGGGAATAACCAGACCAGACCCAGCAAGACCAACACGGCATAGAGTGCCGCCAGCAGGTCATCCAGCATCACGCCGAAGCCGCCATGCACACGTTCATCCAGCCAATTGATTGGCCATGGCTTGAGGATATCGAAACAACGGAACAAAGCGAACGCCAGCAACCAGCCTGTCGCGTTGCCCGGTGTCACTGTGAGCACCAGCCACATCGCGACGATTTCATCGATCACGATCCCGCCATGATCGTGCACACCCAGATCATCGCAGGTCTTTTGCGAAGCCCAGCAACCGACCAGAAACGCGGGGATGCACAGCGCCGCGATCATCCACGATGGAAATAACCATGCCAGCAACGCATACAGCGGCAAGGCAGCCAGCGTTCCCCAGGTACCCGGCGCCTTGCGGGCCAGGCCACTACCAAATCCCAGTGCAATGAAATGGGCCGGATGCGACAGCAAAAACCCCCGATTCAGGGGCATGGGCAGTGTTTGGGTCACGATCGGATCAGAATCTGTACATGATCAGGCAAAATGGTCAAAGCCGGCATGGCCGATAGCGAGTGCCTGGCCATTGGAACCGATGACTTGCACACCGGCACCTGTGGTGATGCGCCCCACACGCGTCAAAGGCAACTCCAGTGTTTCTGCCAAAGCACTGATCTGCGCGCGTTGCGCTTGCGACGCGGCGAAACAGAGTTCGTAATCGTCGCCGCCGCTGAGTATGGCTTCGTGCAGCAATTTCGTCGGCAGGCACTCCAGTCCCGACCAGTACGGTACCCGCTGCAGTTCGACTTCAACTCCGCAGCCCGAACGCTCGGCGATGTGACCGGCATCACCCAGCAGGCCATCCGAGATATCCAGTGCAGCACTGGCCACACCACGCAAACTGCGGCCAAGATCAACGCGCGGAACCGGGTTATCCAGCCGCGCGGCACAGCTGTCGAGTACATTGCCTGGCAACACGGTCCGGCCGGAGCGGTGCATGACCGCAGCAGCTGCGGAGCCGAGCATGCCCGACACCCAAAGATCATCACCGGGCCGCGCACCGCTGCGCAGGATGCCGCATCCCTTTTCAACCTCGCCCATGATCTGGACAGAAATGGTCAAAGGGCCGCGCGTGGTATCCCCGCCCACCAGATCGACACAAAATTCGTCCGCCATGGCACGCATGCCCGTGCTGAAAGCGCTCAGCCAGGTCGAATCGGCACTTGGTAAAGCCAGCGAGAGCGTAAACCAGCGGGGAATAGCCCCCATGGCCGCCATATCAGACAAATTGACTGCCAGCACCTTGCGTCCGAGCATGCAAGGATCGGTCCCGGCAAAGAAATGGCGGCCCTCAACCAGCATGTCAGCCGATACAGCCAGTTGCATGCCCGGCTGCAGGCTCATGAGGGCGGCATCATCCCCCACGCCAAGATCGGCATGGGGAGTCGGCCATTCAAAATAACGGGAAATAAGCTGGAATTCGTTCATGAAGCGGCTATCAGGCGCCCTGACGCTTGGCCTTGATACTTTCGATTTCTTCCTGGCGCGCGCTGGCCGCCAGCTTGTCGAGCACACCATTCACGAATTTGTGGCCATCGGTACCACCAAAAGTCTTGGCCAACTCGATGGCTTCGTTGACGATAACCGGATATGGCGTTTGCGGCATGTGGATGATTTCAAAAGCACCCGCATACAGAATAGCCTTTTCTACCACGCTGATTTCAGCAAACGGCCTATCGACATACGGAGCAATTGCCACCGTCAGCGTGTCGATATTCTTCACTGCACCGAAGAACACCAAGCGGAACAGTTCTTCATCCGCCCGCACAAAAGCCGTATTGCTCTCGCGCAGAAAGCGTTCGATGCTGCCAACGCTTTCCTGGGTCATCTGCCATTGATACAGTGCCTGCACAACAAATTCGCGGGCACGACGGCGCGCCGATTTCACGGGTGCCTTGGGTTTGGGCTGCTGTTCACTCATTGGCCGATTACCTTGAGAAGGTTAGCGGTTTCGACCGCAACGCGCGCAGCTTCGCTGCCTTTTTCCCGCATGCGAACTTCTGCCTGCTCGTCGGTATCGGTTGTCAGAACCGCATTGGCAACAGGAATGCCGTGATCCAGCGCGATGCGGGTGACGCCCGCACCGGACTCATTGGCAACCAGTTCAAAATGATAGGTTTCGCCACGAATCACTGCACCCAGTGCCACCAGCGCATCATAGCGCCCGGTTTTTGCCAGTGCCTGCAAGACCACCGGGATTTCCAGTGCGCCGGCCACTGTGCCTAGCCAGATATCCTGTGCAGCCACGCCCAAAGCAGCCAGTTCAGCCAGACAGGCATCACGCAGCCCCTCGCACACCGGGGTATTGAAGCGGCTCATCACCACACCTATCCTGAGCCCTGCTCCATTCAGATTCGGGGCAATCGTCTTGATTTCCATTGTTGTTTCCATTCAAACAGCTTGTTTTTTATTGGTCACAGGCCAGAAAGCCGGTGATTTCGAGGCCAAAGCCGGTCATGCTCGGAATCTTGCGTTCTGGCGACATCAGGCACATGCGGCCGACGCCCAGCGATTTCAGCATTTGCGCCCCGATACCATAGGTACGCATATCCCACTTGTGCGGTTGTTGCAGTTGCAAATCCGGCAAGGCACGCGCACAAATATCGCTACCGGTTTCGTCCCGGTGCAACAACACCACCACGCCAGAGCCGGCCTCCTGGATACGGGCCAGAGTTGCCTGCACACTCCACGAATGCGAAGTCTCGCCCAGATCCAGCCAATCCATCACCGAAAGTGGCTCATGCACGCGCACCAAGGTTTCCTTCCCAGGCTGGATATCGCCGAGCGTAAGGGCCAGATGGCAGTCCGTCGTCATCTTGTCGCGAAACACATGCAGATCGAATTCACCTGCAAAGGTCTGCACCTTGCGCCGGCCCACATGCTCGACCAGGGTTTCAGTATTGCTGCGATACTGGATCAGATCGGCAATCGTGCCAATCTTGAGTCCGTGCCGGGCTGCGAATTCCAGCAGTTCCGGCAAGCGGGCCATGGTGCCATCGTCATTCATGATTTCGCAAATCACGGATGCAGGCGTCAATCCGGCCAACTGGGCCAGATCGCAACCGGCCTCGGTATGCCCTGCACGCACCAGTACACCGCCAGGCTGGGCCATCAGCGGGAAAATATGGCCGGGTTGCACCAGATCAGCCGGCTTGGCGTTGTAGGCAACAGCCTTTTTGATGGTCAACGCACGGTCGGCCGCCGATATGCCGGTAGAAACGCCCTCGGCCGCTTCGATCGAAACGGTGAAATTGGTACCGTGAGATGAGCCGTTGTTGCTCACCATCAGTGGCAAGCTCAATTGCCGGCAACGATCATGCGTCAGCGTCAGGCAAATCAGGCCACGGCCGAATTTGGCCATGAAATTGATTGCTTCCGGCGTGACAAAATCGGCGGCAAGGACCAGATCCCCTTCGTTTTCGCGATCTTCCTCGTCGACCAGAATGACCATCTGCCCGGAGCGAATATCCGAGATGATGTCTTCGACAGGAGAAATTGTTACGCCCATGTGTAAACTCCAGCCTGTGGGTGCCTGTATCAGGCTAATCCGTAATTGTCCCAGAACAGCTTTGCAGCGAGCAAGGTGTGTTTTCCCGCCTATACGGCTACCGGGGCCTTGATGGCCGGATGCGGATCATAATTTTCCAGGGTGAAATCTTCATACACGAAACTGAAGATATCTTTTCTGGCCGGATTGATCCGCATGGTGGGCCAGCTTCGCGGCTCGCGGCTCAATTGCGTTTTCACCTGCTCCATGTGGTTGCTGTAAATATGGCAATCGCCCCCGGTCCAGATAAACTCGCCCGGCTCCAGATCGCAAGCCTGGGCCAGCATCAGCACCAACAGGGAATACGAGGCAATATTGAACGGCACGCCCAGAAACAGATCGGCCGAGCGCTGGTAAAGCTGGCAGGAGAGCTTGCCGTCAGCCACGTAAAACTGGAAGAACGCATGGCACGGCGGGAGGGCCATGTCTTCGATCATGCCCACGTTCCAGGCCGAAACAATGATGCGGCGTGAATCCGGGTTGTTTTTCAGCTGGTCAACAACCTGGCTGATCTGGTCGATATAACGACCATCCGCAGTCGGCCAGCTGCGCCATTGATAGCCATAAATCGGCCCCAGATCGCCACCATCGCGCGCCCATTCATCCCAGATCGTAACACCGTGCTGCTGCAACCAGCCGACATTGGTTTCGCCGCGCAAAAACCACAGCAATTCGTAGATGATGGATTTGAGGTGAACCTTTTTGGTGGTCACCAGGGGGAAACCTTGCGACAGATCGAAGCGCAGCTGGGCACCAAAAACACTGAGCGTACCGGTACCAGTGCGGTCCTGTTTGGCGGTACCGTGGTCCAGAACGTGCTGCAAGAGATCAAGATACTGGCGCATGGAGACTTCACCTTCACTAAAACGGAAGCTGCGATTTTAGCATCCAAATGAGAAAAGCCATGGCATTCGCCATGGCTTTTGCAAATTACCTTAGAGCCTGTTCACACCGCTTTCGGCAGCACAACCTTCAGTTTTTCCGCCCATTGGGTCAGGGCATTCCACACAGGCTGTGGATATTCCACACCGCGCTGGCCAGCCTGCTCAATACTCTTGGCCGCCTGATCGCCCGGCAAACGTACCGGCTTGGCCGGATCGATCGGCCGGTTGCTGCGACACTGCTCGGCAAAATATTCCGTATTGGCCACAAACTCATCCAGACCAGCGAACCATTCCGGATCAATCACCTGCAGGAAAACATTGCCTCCCCAGCGATTGACATTATCCTTGCGCCCGTGCCCGGACAAGCCCTGGCTCAGTGCTTCATTCATCAGTACCAGGCCAAAACCCTTATGACCATATTCCACGCCACCCACCAGCTGGATGGAACCGCGTGGCTCGGTATGTTCCATCACCGACGGATCGGTGGTGGGCCGCCCCTGATTATCCAGTAGCCACGGATGCGCGAATTGCGTACCAGCCGCATAGTGCTGGCGCGTCATGGCAACAGTGGTAATCGATGCACTGGTATCCACGATGACCGGGCTCTTGGCTGTCGGATAGGCAATCGCAAACGGATCGGGCGTGAACAGTGGCTCGGTTCCGCCATACGGCGCCACGAATTTCCCCACCGGGTCGGAATTGAACAGCAGAGCGATCAGGCCACGATCAGCCGCCTGCTTCACAATGGCCGCCAGACAACCAATATGATGACAACGACGCAAGGCAATGCTGACGACGCCATACTGATCAATCCGCTTGAAGGATTCCTTCAGCGCCTGCTCCATCAACCAGTGTCCCGGCAGATAGTCGCCATCCCATACTGCGGTACTGCCCTTATCCTTGATCACCTCATACGTGCCAGATTTGCGCATGAGCCCTTTTTCAACCTGATCCAGATACGCCGGCAACTGCGCCAATCCATGCGTGCGATGCCCCATCATGTCGGTCAGGACCATCAGGCGAGCAAGGCTATCAGCTTTATCCTCGTCCATGCCTGCCGCTGTAAACAGAGATTTGGCAAACTGCTCCAGAGCATCGACTGCATAGCTTGCCGAAATATTTTCTTGCATCACGCGCCTCCTGTTTCGTATTCACCCAGATCATATCTGATCATTCAACAATGGTCTGACCATTTACCGCAAAACTAGCATACCAATTAGATATTTCACAACAACTAAAACCACGCCTCGGCTTGTGCACCATCACAGGATTATGCGCCGATAGATAATCAAACCTCATGCCTGCCCTGATTCGCACACCAAGAACAAAAAAAACCGGTTCAGCATCACTGCTGAACCGGCCAACCTCACCCACAATCACAAATCATCAAACGATCATTTGGCAGACCACGGCAATACAGCACGACGATTGACAGATTCCGGCACCACACCGTACTCGGCCGAGCTGGTATTGTCGATCCAGCTGCATGCAGCCACCAGGTTTTTACGTTTTTCCATACGTGCCTTGCGTTCGGCAATCAACTCGGCACGCTCAGAAAGCGGCATCTCCGGTAGCGGCTCCAATTTGCCTGCCAGGAAAGCATTCATGTCCAGCACATCGAAGCGACGATTGGACAGACGCGCCCACAGCAGATCGCCATTCTTCAGCGCGCCAATAGCACCGCCTTCATAAGCTTCCGGCGTAACATGACCTACGCAAGCGCCTTTGGTTACGCCCGAATAACGACCATCGGTCATCAGGATCGAGGTACGCTCCAGCACACCCTGATGCTTGAGATAGGCGCTTGGAGCAAACATTTCCGGCATACCGAAGGCCTTCGGACCTTGGCCTGCGATCACGAAGGCAAACGCGATCGTGCCCTTCACCACCATCTGCTCCAGCGTGTCGTTCTCGTCACCACCGTTGACCTTGCGCAGGCTGGCCAGCAATGCCGGCGGCAGATCCATGGTGTCGCACAGGGTCTTCACCAGATTGGTCGACTGCAGCTCCTGGTTACAGATATTTTCGTTTTCGTAATAACGCACAAGAAACACACGGCCATCGAAGCGCTTGAACTGCTCGGTGGCCATGCCGGACACCTTCAGCGTACAGGACGAGAAGAAGTTACCGCGCATGATATCGGTACCGGAAATATCACGGATCGGATTGATGCGGATCACCGATTTTTCCTGCGGCAGCTTCGGCGAAACCGCCACCGGCAGCGCAGCCACGCGCTCACCCCAGGTCTTGCCCGAGACGGTTTGCGCATCCAGATTCATCGGCACGCCCAGATCAGTCAGCACCTTGTAGATGCTTTCCATGCCATTGTGCAGGCCTTCCTTGGCCTGTTGCGCCAGGACAAAAGTATCGCGGCCTTCAGTGAGGCTATGCGCGAAGATATCCGGCACGTGGTGCGCATCGCGCACTTTTTCATAGTCAAACAACGTCACGTCGAAACCGGCATGGCGCATCACGCACGGCATGTGCAGCATCAGGTTGGATGAACTGCCCGTGGCATTGTGGATACGGATGGCGTTGGCATAGTTGGCGGCCAGGATTTCGCACACGGCGAATTCAGGCTTGTTGAGCATGCGGAACAGGCTGTCCACACTATCAAACACAATGTCACTGCCCGGTTCTTCCACCAGCAGTTCGGCGCCGCGCGGCACGAAGCCCAGTGCGGACACCAGGGTACGCGAAGAATTGCCGGTGCCGTTGAAGGCGCAGATACCACCCTTTTCATCACAGGTGGCGGCGGCCAGTTCATTCAGGATCTGATCAGCTTCGGCCTGGGTCACGATCTTGTGCTCCACGGCGCGGTTCAACTGCCCCAGGAATGCTTCGTCGGATGAGCACTGCAGGATGTAATGGCAGTTTTCTTCGATGTCGTCGGAGAGTTGCTTATCTCCCAAGGCAATCGCCTTGTCCTGAATATCCTGCAGTTTCTTGCGTGTGGATTTCGGAATGTCGCCACCCTTGAGCACATGTGCCGGTACGAACACCGCCCACACCGGGGCAGTGCCGCGCTCCGGTTCGCGCCGAGCGCGATCGGCGGCTGCCAGGCCGGACAAAATGCCGGTCGGGGTCTTGTCACAGCCGGACATCACATACGCGGCGTGATAGCTGTGGCCTTCGAAGTTGATATTCACCGTCATCGCGGTGTGGTTGCGCGAGGCCAGCGAATAGCTCTGGCCGATATTGCTCTGTGCTGTGCCGTCACAGATCACCGGAATACCGAAAGTGAATGGCACGCCACCGTTCTGCCACACCCGTGCCGCTGCGCGCAGCGCATGCTCATAGTCGGACAAATGCGCCGGATGATCTGGTGAGCCCTGAATGATGCAGATACGCGGACGGTTCGCAGCCAGGCGCTCGACAATGACATCCAGACCGTAGTCACCAAGCCCTTGATAACCTTTTTCCCCGTTCAGGTACTCATCGGCACGCTTGAGCAGCGCACGTACGGTAATCGGCTCATTCGACAAGCCCTGAATGCAGGAACGATAAGGATTATATTGTTCCTGAATAAATAGATCAGCAAATTCCTGGTTGATCACTGCACCGCGGGTAGCATTCATTTTTCTATTCCATTCAACAAGTTATGGACAACAAAAGCTCCAAGCAACTTATTCGCCCAGAACAAGAGCAAATTGGGTATCGACCCAGCCTCGGGCGCAAACACCAATAGAGCATCGCCCAATCTCAGATCATTTACGTCAGAATTGTAGCATACAAGAAACCATGCTGTGGTACAGATGTTTTTGGATTGTACTACAATGGTATTGACATCATCCCACAACACTGTCAAACTTCACGTAACGTAGAAATACTCACTACAACATAGCATGACAAAAACAGACCGCCTCACCGAATCTTTTGGCAAGCAGATCGTGCAAGGTACCTATCTGCCTGGCACCGCACTGCCTTCTGAAGCGGAGCTGTGCGAACGTTTTGACACCTCGCGCAACGTCATGCGCGAAGTCATCAAGGTCCTGTCGACAAAAAAATTGATCGATGCACAACGTCATCGCGGCCTGTTCGTGATGCCGCAGGAGCAGTGGAATTACCTGGACGCAGATGTGCTGGAATGGGCACTGGAAAAAGGCACAAACCCGGCGCTGATCAAATCGCTGATCGAGGTGCGCAGCCTGATCGAGCCGACCATTTCACGCTGGGCAGCAGAGCGCGCCACCGCCGTGGATCTTGTGGCCATCGAGGCCAACTTCAACGAAATGGCAGCCAACATGACCAATATCCACGTATTCCAGGAAGCCGATATCCGTTTTCACAAGGCCATTCTGGATGCCACGCACAATATGGTCATTCAGCAACTGAGCGATGCCGTCAGTGCGCTGCAGCGCGCCATTTTTGACTACACCTTTCTGTCAGGCATCGAGCACATGCAGCTGACCATCAAGGAACATCAGGACCTGTTCGAAGCAATCCGCCGCAAAAATCCGCAGGCGGCGGAAGAAGCCTCATACAAGATGGTCTCCCGCACGGCACAACGCGCCGATATGGATTTAAACCAGAGCGCGGCATAAATCGCGGCCTGGACTAAAGTGAAGTTTTTAGTGGGCAAATACCCACAAGAAATCTGCATGTACCGCATACCGCGGGGCAGACAGATATGGCGGTACTCATTTAGGTAATCGCTTTTTTATGTAGTTGTGTTTTTACTTTTGAGGAGAAGTGAGCATGAAAAAGGCCATTTTCAAACACGTTGTTCTGGCTTCCGCCGTTGCCACTCTGATGTCTGGCGCCGCCCTGGCACAGGTCACCGCCAAGCTGGGTCACGCCATGCCGGATAGCCACCCGCAGGCATTGGCCATGAACAAGTTTTCTGAGCTGGCACTGAAGTACACCAACAACAACGTCAAGATCCAGCCGTTCCACAGTGCTACGCTCGGCAGCGATGAAAAAATGCTGCAAGGCGTGCAAGCCGGCACACAAGAGTTCTACATCGGCACCTTGGCACCGTTGTCCACCCGCGTGAAGGAAGTCCAGATTTGGGACTTGCCGTTCATGTTCGCCAACACCAAGGAAGTGTATGCCCTGCTCGATGGCGCTTCCTCCAAGAAAATCTTTGAAAAGATTGAGCCGACCGGCATCGTTGGTTTGACCTGGACTGGCATGGGCTTCCGCAACCTGTCCAACAGCAAGCGTCCGGTGACCAAACTGGAAGACATCAACGGCCTGAAGGTTCGCGTGATGGCCAACCCGGTTGCGCTGGAAACCTGGAAGACCCTGGGTGCCAACGCTGTACCGATGGCTTTCGCCGAAGTGTTTACCGCACTGGAAATCAAGGCGATCGATGGCCAGGAAAACCCGCTGCAGCACATGTACGCCAACAAGATGCAGGAAGTGCAGAAGTACATTTCCCTCTCCAACCACGTCTACACCCCGGTGGCATTGGTCGCTTCCAAGAAGTTCTGGGACAAGCTCTCGGACGCCGACAAGACTGGCGTGAAGAAGGCTGCAGTGGAAGCCGGTCTGTACCAGCGTCAACTGCTGGATGATGGCGACAAGGACGTGATCACCAAATTCAGCCAGGCTGGTGTGAAGGTTGATGCAATTCCGGCAGCCGAGCTGGTCAAGATCCAGGACAAGGTCAAGCCGGTTGTGAGTAAGTTTGCACCATCGATTGGCGAAGACTTTGTCAAGGGCTTCTACGCCGAAATCGAAGCTGCTCGCAAGGCCAAGTAATTGTAATAGCCATCTCCGACAGACCAGATTGCCCAGCGCGGCAATTTGGTCTGCGGTCTTGACCATCCAAAAATCTCATATAGGCAGTTCCGGTGATCGCATGACGCGCACCGGGTAATGAAATATCCATTCACCATCAAATGTTTGGTGAATTGGTTACAGGGACAACGGAAATGGGAAAACTCCTCGACACAACGTCGGCATGGGCCATTCGGCTTCTTGAGATCATCATGGTCGTCATGATGATCGGCATGCTGATATTGGTGGGTATCAATGTCTTCTTGCGCATCGGCTTCAACAGCGGCGTCGATTTTGCAGAAGAAGTACCGCGCTTCATGTTTATCTGGCTGACCTTCTGCGGCGCTGTCGTCGCCATGAAGCAGAACACCCACAT